>DATDXF010000014.1:0-17282 GCA_036517215.1 Minisyncoccota bacterium
GTTTTTATTATAGCCTATGCGCGTTTTCACCGAGACAGGTAAATCTCCGGCGCCTTCCTTGGCTGCTCTTATTATTTTACGGGCAAGCTCGGGATTTTTTATCATTGCCGCTCCGGCTGCGCACTTTTCTATGGACCTGTCCGGACAGCCCATATTTATATCCACTCCGTCAAAGCCGAGTTCTCTGCAAAGAGCCGAAGCAATCTTCATATTCTCGGCGTTCCCGCCAAATATTTGGGCCACTATCGGGTGCTCTCCGGCAGAATATTCTAGGTCAACCATGAGTTCTTCTCTTGCTTCCGGATGAGCGAGGCCATCCGCGGAAACAAACTCCGTCCAAAAAACATCAGGTTTGCCGTATTTGTTTATTATCTGCCGGAAAGCGCAATCCGTAACGTCCACCATGGGAGCCAAGACAAATACTGGCCTTCTTAATTTTCCCCAAAAACCCAGCTCGCTGTTTTTTTCTGTCATCGGAACTTATTGTAAACTTTATTGCCAAAACGCAGGTCGATATACAGGAGCGACGAGAAACTGCTCTTAATTTTTGATTTCAAAGGTTCGGTTGCTATGGCTGCCTGCAGATTTTCCGCTATTTTTTCAAAGTCCGCTTCAGTCCGAAAAATTATCTTGCTGCCGAGAGTGAGCTCTTTTGAAAGAGCGAAATTCGCATCCCCTTTCTCTTCCAACCAAAAAGCAACGGGATTTAGCCCCATCCCCTCGACAGCTTCTTTGAATTTTAGTATACCCTCAAATTTACCAGGCAAAAAAGGCTCGCCCATAGGATTTTCTTTGTTTATATCGCCGTAAAATTTAAAATATACGTTTCCTGAAAAGTAAGGGGCGTTATCAAAGATATATCCTTCCGAATCCATGAAATAGCATTTTTGCTCGTTGCCTTCTCTGGACTCGGAAATATCCTCGCCACACCATGTGTATTTCGGCTCTCTTTCCGTAAGAAGTACTTCCAAATTTTTATTATTATTTTTGACCGATAAATTAAGCTCCTTGATTCTTTTGAATTTCTCCGACAAGGCATTTTTTATCCCGCTCTTTGGGAAGTACAGTGCGTTCGTTTTAGGAAAAAGCCATAGATACTTTCCTGATAGCTCGCTTTGCACGGATGTTTTTATCGCGTCCGCATCCAATATTTTATTGCCGGAAACTTCCACGCCGGAAATATTCAGACTCTCTAGTTGCGACACATAAGCCAAAAGCGCGAAAACCGACACTATCCCAGCAAGGGAGACAAAAACTTTACTAAAAACAGCCCGGCGTCGGTGCCTTTTTAATTCGGAAAGGCGCGGAGAACTTAAAACATTTCTTCTTTTCATTTTTATTTTATGAATTCCTTTCCACCCATATACGGCCTCAAAGCTTCGGGGATTTTTATCGAGCCATCCGCCTGCTGATAATTTTCAATTATCGCAATCAAAGTACGTCCGATAGCGACCACTGTAGCGTCGTTCATATGAACCGGCTCAATTTTTCCATCGCTTCTGCGCACACGAGTGTTTAAACGGCGAGACTGAAATCCACCGGTAGAATCCGAACTATGAGTTTCCCTGTACTTGTTTTGCCCCGGCATCCAAGTTTCAATATCTATTTGCCTGTTGTCGGGAAATCCCATATCACCCGTGCAAACAGCCACAATCTGATACGGCAACTTTAAAACTTGTAAAACATATTCTTGGATTGCCACCAGGAAATTCTGTTCTTGCATTGAGTTTTCCGGCAGCGAAAAAACTTCCATCTCCAATTTATCAAATTGGTGCTGACGTAGAATTCCGTTGGTGTCTTTGCCCGCAGCTCCGGCTTCCCTCCTGAATGCGGTAGAATATCCTGCGTAACGAATCGGCAAATCTCCTTCTTCAAAAATTTTATTCATATGCATTGAACCCAAAGTATGCTCGGCGCTTCCAATCAGCATCAAATCATCACCGGAAAACATATAATGCTCCTCAGGAGTCATGTACCGCGCCATTTTTACCTGCACGAGCGGCCTGATAAAAACAGGCGGTATCACGGGTAAAAAAACAGACGGGACTATTGAAATGTTCGCCCATTCCGCTATTTTTTTAAGCGTATTTTCGTTGGTTAAAATTTCCAAACACATTTGAATAATGGCAAATTGCATTATGACCAAGTCTCCTTTTAAATAAGAATATCTGGAGCCCGAAACTTCACCTGCGGTTTCTGTGTCAATTATTCCTAGGGCCTTGCCAATATCATAATGTTCTTTTGGATTAAAAGAGAATTGTGGTTTTTCTCCCCAGCTTCGCACTACTTGATTTCCACTATCGTCAACGCCTTCCGGAGTATCCACCGAAGGTATGTTCGGAATCTTCAACATTATTTTCTGCCAATCCTCGGTGACTTTTTTCAGTTTTTCTTCTTTTGACTTTATCTCTTCTTTTACGACGCGCATTTCTTCTATGAGCTGAATCTTCAAGGCCGGATCCTGGTCGCGCGCGATGTCGTTTGAAACCCGGTTCACTTCACTCCTCAATTCTTCCACCTCTTTCAGTATTTTTAGGCGTTCGTCGTCGAGACCAATGAGCATGTCTATATCCACCTCTACTCGCTTTTTCTTGGCGCCAGCCTGCACTATTTCTTTGTTTTCACGGATGAATTTTATGTCCAACATCGTTCCATTATATACGAAAATTGATATAATGTGAAGACGAAATATGGAAATTAAAAAACTTCCGAAAAGTAAATTCCCGAAAGCTCTATTGGAAATTCCGCAGCCACCGGAAAATTTATGGATAATGGGAGAGTTACCGCCGGAAGAATTGGTGTACTTATGCATTGTCGGCTCTAGGAAAAACACTAGTTACGGACGCGAAGCTTGTGAAAAGATAATAGCCGGGCTCAAGGGGTATCCCGTCGTGATAGTTTCGGGCTTCGCCATGGGTATCGATACCATCGCTCATAAGAAAGCCTTGGAGACAGGTTTAAAAACTTTAGTGTTCCCGGGCTCTGGGTTGTCCGCGGAAGCGATGTATCCCAAAACTAATTTAAAACTGATGGATGAAGTGGTCTTAAGCGGAGGATGCCTGATTTCCGAATTCGAACCCGACTTCAAGGCTACCTACTGGAGCTTTCCCATGAGGAATAGACTGATGGCAGGCATTTCAAAGGCAGTACTTATCATAGAAGCGGAGGAAAGGTCCGGCACGCTTATAACCGCGCGCCTTACTACCGAGTACAACAGGGATTTACTTGTCGTCCCCGGGTCAATATTTTCTCCGAATTCAAAAGGGGTGAATAAATTATTAAAAGCGGGAGCGACGCCCGTGACTTCCAGTAATGACGTTCTTGAAGCGCTCGGCTTTGAGCTGCCCAAAGACAAAGAGAAGCAGGCTAGGCTATTTTCCGATTTGCGCCCGGAAGAAAAAATAGTGGTGGGACTACTCTCCGAACCAAGCGCCCGTGATGACTTGATACGGGCAATGAAAATGCCGGTTCCTAATGCGAACGCTCTTCTTTCCATAATGGAAATCAAAGGTTTGATAAAAGAAGAAGTCGGGGAAATAAGACTCGCCTAATATTTATTCACAAAAGACCGTCTTTTGCTTTACTATTCTCTTATTGTTATAATCTTTACATTATCAGTTTATTTTTTTAATAGCATAATGAAAAATACTAAATCTAAGCTGGAGTATATTTGGTTGGATGGTTATGTGCCGACCCAGAGCCTGCGCTCTAAAACTAAAGTTGTGGAAAATTTTAGCGGAAAGCTCGGAGACATTCCAGTATGGTCGTTTGACGGTTCGTCTACCCGGCAGGCGCCGGGCGGATCCTCGGACTGCATACTAAAACCGGTTTTTGTTTGCCCTGACCCTGCTCGCAAGAGCGGTTTTTAGTTATGTGTGAAGTAATGAGGCCTGACGGCTCGCCGCACGAGACGAATGGAAGGTCTTCGATCGAAAAAGATAGTTCCGATTACTGGTTCGGTTTCGAGCAGGAATATTTTTTATGGGATACGGTAATAAATAAACCTCTGGGTTTTCCCGAGAGCGGATACCCCGCCCCCCAAGGACAATACTATTGCTCGGTCGGCGCCAATAACGCGTACGGCAGAGACATAGCGGATGAGCACTTGGATGCGTGTCTGGACGCGGGAATCGAGCTACACGGAATAAACGCGGAAGTCGCAACCGGGCAATGGGAATTCCAGGTTTTCGGAAAAGGGGCAAAAAATGCCGGCGACCAGGCCTGGATTGCAAGATACCTACTCGAAAGAACCGCGGAAAAATACGGGGTAGCCGTAAACTGGCATTGCAAGCCTTTGGGCGACACGGATTGGAACGGCTCCGGCATGCACACGAATTTTTCAACCGGCAAGATGCGCACCGCAGGCAAAAAGGAAGTTTTTGATAAAATATGCAAAGCTTTCGGAAGTGTTATCAAAGAGCATATGGCGGTTTATGGAGCTGATAATAATCTCCGGCTTACCGGAAAGCACGAGACTCAGTCCATTGACAACTTCTCTTACGGCGTTTCCGACAGAGGCGCATCTATCCGCATCCCTATATATACCACCTCGCATGGATGGAAAGGATACCTTGAAGACAGGAGGCCAAACTCATCCGCGGACCCGTACAGGGTTGCCGGCAGAATCATAAAAACTTTGCAGTCAGTCAAGCTCTAAAAGAGCACTCCAATTTGCGTTTAAAAACAGTTTCGTGTAATACTTGCTAAGTCATGAAGCTTTTAATCGTTGAATCGCCGTCAAAAGCAAAGACAATCGAGAAATATCTGGAAGGCGCTTCCTCCTCTTCGGCGGATAAATTTATCGTGCGCGCATCGGTCGGACACATACGTGACCTGCCTAAATCAAATAAACAAGCAATAGATATCGAAGCTGGGTTTGTGCCGAATTATGAAATATCAAAAGGGAAAGAAAAAGTTGTGCACGAGCTCCGCGAGCTCGCGGGCAAAGCGACGGAAATACTCCTCGCGACAGATCCCGACCGTGAAGGTGAAGCCATAGCCTGGCATATCGAAACGCTTTTAAACGAAGATAAAAAAGTCAAAGCCCCAATAGAGCGGGTGGTCTTCCACGAAATTACCAAAGAAGCCGTAGAAGAAGCGCTGAAGCATCCCCGCGCCATCGACACCGCTCTCAGGAAAGCCCAGGAAGCGCGTAGAGTCCTCGACAGACTGGTAGGCTATGATCTTTCCGGACTAATTTGGAAAAAAGTAAGATATGGCCTTTCCGCCGGGCGAGTACAGTCCCCTGCGCTCCGAATAATTATGGAACGGGAGCGGGAAATCCGGGCGTTTGTTCCGGAGAAGTATTGGAAATTGCTCGGACTCTTTGAAACAAAAAAAGGCGACAAGCTTACTCTGGAATGTAGCGAAGAGATAAGAGACCTGCCTGCGCAGGCAGGCGAAAAATTGGTTGATAAAATTTTAACCGAAGGTAAAAAAGGTACCTGGATAGTCAAGGGGGTAAAAGAAAGCGAGCAGAAACGTTCTCCGCGAGCGCCATTTACAACCTCTACCCTCCAGCAAACGGCGAGCTCCAGGCTCGGCTACTCCCCTTCGCGTACAATGCAGATAGCCCAGAAGCTTTACGAAGCCGGACACATAACATACATGCGAACGGACAGCACGAATATTTCTGCCGCCGCCCAGGGGCAGATACTCGCATTCGTAAAAAAAGAGTACGGAGAAAATTATGCCGAAGCGAGAGTGTATAAAACAAAGTCAAAAAACGCCCAGGAGGCGCACGAAGCTGTTCGCCCTACACATATAGATATGGTTCAGGCCGGTACCGAGGAACAAAGCAAACTTTACAGACTGATCTGGGA
Source organism: Minisyncoccota bacterium (assembly GCA_036517215.1). Classification (GTDB taxonomy): domain Bacteria; phylum Patescibacteriota; class Minisyncoccia; order Phycocordibacterales; family UBA9973; genus UBA9973. Next base: position 5,823 of record DATDXF010000014.1, read on the forward strand.
ACGCGCCGTGTCTTCTCAGATGACGGACGCCAAACTTTCAAAAACAAAAATTACTGCTGTAATTGAAGGACACGAGGATTTGCCCGAGTTCGGCGCTGTGGGTTCACGGCTTCTTTTCCCGGGCTGGCTTGCGGTTGACAACGGAGCTCGGGGTGACGACGTGGAGCTTCCGATTTGCCTGCCCGGGGAAAACTTGAAACTTCTAAATTTAATAAGCGAGGAAAAATTTACCGAACCGCCGGGGAGATATAGTGAAGCGGGGCTGGTCAAAGAACTTGAATCAAGAGGCATAGGAAGACCTTCCACGTACGCTTCTATCATGCGCACTATCGAAGACCGAGGATATGTAAAAAAAGAAGGTAAGACCCTGTTCCCTACCGATACGGGTGAAGTAGTATCCGACTTTCTGGAAAAACATTTCGCGAACTATATTTCCGACACGTTTACCGCCGAAATGGAAGATGAGCTGGACGAAATATCCCGCGGTGAGCGTGAATACGAAAAAACCCTTAAAGATTTTTACGGGCCGTTTTTAAAAGAAGTAAAATCCAAGGAAAAACTTGAAAAGGCAACCAACCTCGGGGACGCTCCCTCCGGCACCAAGTGCCCGAAATGCGGAGGCGCGATGATAATCAAACTCTCTCGCGGAGGAAAGTTTTATTCCTGCTCAAAATATCCTGACTGCGACGGAGCTTTAATGATGGACGGCACCGAACTCAAGGGCCCGGAAGAGACCGGCGAAATGTGCCCGCTCTGTGGCAAGAAAGAGGGTAAGAAAGAAAGGAAAGGGGGCGGTGGTAAGCTCGTGATAAAAGAAAGACGCGATGGCACAGGAACATTCATTTCCTGCTCCCGTTATCCAAAATGTAAATTTATAAAACAAGATGAAGCGGAACTCGCAAGGAAAAGAACGGGAGTGATGTGTCCGACGTGCAAGACAGGAGATATCAGCGAGCGCAGAGGCCGTTTCGGTATTTTTTATTCCTGTTCCAATTACCCGGATTGTAAATTCGCAATCAAGGCGAAACCGACCGGCAATATCTGCAAAGAATGCGGAAGCTTGATGATGCTCGGTACGAAAACTATTCCCGAACGCTGTAGCAATAAAGCGTGCAAGATGCACAACCCTCATAAAATTCCAAAAATCGAATCGTAAAATATTCAAGTAAAAATGAGAAAACCGCAAGCGGGGGTTTGCGGCCTCCTCACGTTGCGGTTATTCGATAAATCTCCTTTCTTGTTCTTGAATGTGATGAGTTCAGGATTGCCAGATACCCCAGACCACAATCAAAATACAGATCGTGGCGGCACAACCCGCCGTTCCCGGCGGAGTCTCCTTCGCTTTCATGTCTTCTGATAGACCAGCAGCCATGACGAGACAAAGAAGAGTAGCAACCACTTTCAGTAGCACGACAAGAATGGTCATCCTTCTTCCCCCTTCCCATTAAGTATATCACATATTACATAAAAGTCAAGTTAGACTACTATAGATTTAAGGTTATAATTCTTCTATGGCAGACATCAAGGAAATAATGAGCATAATGGGCGAAGTAAATAAGAAAGACGAGGACCTCTTGTTGCGGGCTTGGAAGTTTGGCGAGATGGCTCACCATGGGCAGAAAAGGCTTTCCGGCGAACCTTACTTTTTCCACGCTTTCGAAGTAGCCAAAACCTTAGCGGAACTGGGAATGGATACGGAGGCGGTGGCGGCTGGGTTTCTGCATGATGTCCTAGAAGATACCAAAATTTCGGAAGAAGAAATACGAAAAGAATTCGGCGACAATATTTTATTTCTCGTGAAAGGAGTTACCAAGCTCGGCACTTTGAAATACCGCGGGCATGAAAGGCACGTAGAGAGCTTGCGGAAATTCTTTATCGCTATGGCAAACGACCTTCGGGTTGTTATTATTAAATTCGCCGACCGACTGCACAATTTGCGGACACTCGAACACGTCCGCGAAGATAAAAGGAAGAGGATAGCTCTCGAATCCATCGAGGTATACGCTCCCTTGGCCAACCGCCTCGGGATGGGAAAGCTGAAGGGTGAAATTGAGGATGCTTCCTTCCCCTACGCGTTTCCGAAAGAATACGCGGAGGTAGAAGAGCTTATCAAAGAGAAAAAAGAATCTTTCCAAAAAAACCTCACGGAAGTTCACGATGAGCTAAAAAAGGAACTGAAAAAGAATAAGGTCAAAATTGTGGAAATAGATTACAGGATTAAACACAAGTATAGCCTGTACAAAAAACTCCTGAAGTACGACATGGATATCGAAAAGATTTACGACATAGTCGCTTTACGCGTAGTAGTTGATACCGTGGAAGAATGTTACAGAGTTTTGGGAATTGTGCATTCAATCTGGAACCCTCTGCCGGGCAGAATAAAGGACTACATCGCGGTTCCAAAACCGAACGGGTATCGGTCAATCCACACGACTATTTTTACGGGGCTGGGTAGGGTCGCGGAAATCCAGATAAAGACCAAGGAAATGCATACCGAGGCTGCTTATGGTATCGCGGCGCACTTTATGTATAAAGAGCATGGGGGCAGCAAAAAACTAAAGGACGACAAAGATAAGTTTAAATGGATTGAGGAGTTAAAAGACTTGCATTATGTTCCGGGAAAACCGAAAAATTTTATAGAACACCTTAAAACCGACTTTTTTAGCGACCGTATTTTTATTTTCACGCCACAGGGAGATGTCATAGACCTACCGGAAGGTTCTTGTCCGCTTGATTTTGCCTACTCTGTTCATTCGGATATAGGTAACCACACATTTGGAGCAAAAGTAAACGGAAAAATGGTTCCAATTTTTTCAACACTAAAGAATGGAGATATAGTGGAAATTACCACAAAGAAAGACTCTCACCCATCTTCGAAGTGGTCAGAACACGCCAAAACCAGCATTGCCCGAAAACATATAAAATCTTATTTGGAAAAAAACAGTTTGCTTTCACGGCTTAAGTCCTTTGGTAGTAGGTAGGTGCTGAGGTCTAGTGGTTAATTTTAGCATATGCGTAAATTCACAACACCTACAAAAAAAATTCTTACTTAACCAACAGCACTATACCAACAATAATTAAAAGGATTGCTAAAAGATGAATAGGGGTTAAAACTTCTTTCAGAAATAGAATACCTAAAAGAGATCCGAAAACAACAGAACCTCCAATAATTATTGGTAATCCAATAGAGAGGGTAATACCTTTTGAGAAGACAAAAAAAGATGTTATCTCCGCTAAACCAACAAACACTCCGGCTAAAACTGCGTACAATATTCCCTTGTTTGAAATTTCAATGGAAACGTTTGTGAATTTTATAAAAAGCAAAATTACCCCCCCCACTAACATAGCCACCAACTGAAGAATAACAGCTCCGGCTATTTGATTAATATGGCCTGAGGATACTTTTATAAAAAAATTATAGACACCATAAAATATTGCGGTGGATAAGGCCAAAATAATCCAGCTCATGGTATTAATTTTATCATAATTAATTTCGCTAAACAACAAAGAGAAACAGCTTGAAGAAAGATGCTGTCTCTCGTCAAGCTGTACGTATAAATAAACTAGAGGAGCAGTTCCAGCTCTACAACCTCGCTTCCTCTGGTCAGAGAGATGGCGTAGCCCTTCTGACGCTTTTCCAGCAATAGTCGTAGCAACGAAAGTGCCTTCTGGATGGTCTCGAGCTCGTCGTTGATGTCGGTAAGTTTCTGAATCGCGGTAGCATCTTCAGCGCTACGGCCAGTCAGAAAAGGAGCAAACGATCCAGCGACAAGGTTTTGGATGAAAGCAACATTGCAATTCATTACCCTCGCCAACCCTTCTACGGCTCGTCGACGGGGTTTGTTCACTCGTCCACTTTTCAACTTGCTGTACCCCCCGGGGGTAATTCCGGCCCCGGCGGCTGCTTCTTGCCCACTTAACCCCAGCTCCCCTTCCCGACGGCTGAGATAACTCCCCAAGGCAGTTGTGCAGCGTCTTTTTTTATTTGCCATTGATTCCTCCCTATAAAAAATGAGCGTTTAATATTATTATGCATATTATGTCATAAATTACAATGCTTTCAACTCTAGACGCTAAAGTTGGAAATATTATATAAATCGGTGTCATCCGATTTGATTTCTTCCTTGGTCCTGTCGTCAACTGCTTCCAATTCGGACGTTGGACGTCCGAATTCTTGACGTGGAACGTCCTTTTGCGCAATATGGTTCTCAAGCATCCCCGCTTGCGCAGGAAGATCCGCCGGCCTGCTTGCCCCCGTTTTTTGTATCAGGTCCAATATTGTGCGTAGGTCTTCCGTGGAGAAAAAATCAATCTTTATTTGCCCCCCCAGCTCCTTGCGGTCAATGTGCACACGGGTGCCGAGTTTTTCCTGAAATTCTTCTTCCAGCTCCGTAATTTCCGGATCAGGCATGAATTCTTTCTTACGAACCCTGTCGTATGCTATCTTGCGCGCGAGCCTTTCCGCTTCGCGTACCGTGATTTTTTTGTAAACAATTTCCTTAAACAGGACGAGTTGTTCCTGTGGGTGGTCAGCGAGCATCAGTATCGGCCTGGTATGCCCTTCGGTGATTTTTCCCTCGGATAAGCCAGCCAGTATCTCCTCCGGCAGGGTTAGGATACGTAAGGTGTTTGAGACGTATTCCCTGCTTCTGCCCATTTTTTTGGCGACTTCATTGTGAGTAAACTTAAACTCCGTTACCAGCCTGAAAAAAGCCCTGGCACGGTCGACGACATTCAGGTCTTCCCGCTGCAAGTTTTCAATTATTGCGAGTTCGAGCTTCATTATTGCGGTGTCTCCGGTACGGATTATTACCGGCACTTGCGAGACCCCGGCAAGCTTTGCCGCGCGGAGCCTGCGTTCCCCTGCTATAAGTTCGTATTCGGTCATAAGTCCTCCCTCGTCTTTTTCCACTTCCACCCGGGAGACGGTAAGCGGTTGCAACACCCCGTATTGCTTTATGGAATCCGCCAGATCCCTCAAGCGGGCCTCGTCAAAATCCCGCCTCGGCTGGTAGGGATTAGGTTTTATTTTATCTGTATCAATCCAAAAAATTGAGTTGGAATAAATGTTAGACATGGGGTTATTTTAGCATAAAAAAACATTTTCAACCTTGTGAATTTCTTTTTTGTGCCCAGGGAGAGAATCGAACTCTCATGATGTTGCCATCAATAGATTTTGAGTCTATCGCGTCTACCAATTCCGCCACCTGGGCGTTTCCAAATAGTACTTGAATTTAAGGTAAAAATCAATTTATCCACAGCAGAATTTGCATTATATCATATATGAGATATACTGTTTGGTATATGGCTAAAACAAAAAAAGGAATAGTGGTGGAAGTTGAAACGGAGCAGCAAAAAATAGGCTATTTTATAAAGGAACTCCGGGAACACCGCGGTATGACCCAGGAACAATTCGCCAAAGCTCTCAATACTTCGCAAAGCTCTATCCCCCGCATGGAAAAAGGTGAGCAGAATTTCACGACCGAGCTTCTTCTTAAAATAAGTAACGTTTTGGACCATCAAATAGTTTCTATAAATGATTCTATCGACTTTCAGGTAAACGGAGGCAGAAAATTAACCGGAAGTATCAAGACGAATTTCTCCAAAAACGGCTCAGTAGGACTCTTGTGCGCATCTCTGGTAAATAGCGGAGTTACCACTCTACATGGCATCGCCCGTATAGAAGAAGTTTACCGAGTGATAGAAATCCTGGAAAGCATCGGTGTGACTATAAAATGGCTGAACCAAAATACCTTAACCGTTACTCCTCCTAAAAAATTCACATTGGAAAGTATAAATGTTGATTCGGCGATAAAAACACGCTCAATCGTGATGCTCATGGGTCCGCTTATTCACAAATTGTCTTCTTTTTCCATCCCCCATGCCCAGGGATGCAACTTGGGCAAGCGCACAATCGCCGCGCACATATACGCTTTGGAAAAACTCGGCGTAAAGATAAAAACCACGGCGAAAAATTACGAAATAACTTCAAAAAAATTAAAGCCGGCGAAAATCGTAATGTACGAATCCGGCGATACGGCTTGCGAAAATGTTCTCTCCGCTTCGGCTTTGATTAATGGTACGACAAATATCAGCTTTGCAAGCGCTAACTACATGGTCCAGGAAGTGTGTTTCTTTTTAGAAGCGCTAGGCGTAAAAATTGACGGCATCGGCACGGCCAACCTGACCGTCCACGGCCTCAAAGAAATAAATAAAGATATTGAATACTGGAACAGCGAAGACCCGATAGAATCCATGATGTTCATATCCGCCACCATCATTACCGACTCCAGGCTTACCATCACCCGAACGCCGATAGATTTCCTGTCCCTAGAGCTGGAAAAATTAAAAAGGATGAATTTAAAATATAAAATTTCAAAAATATACAACTCTTTTAACGGACGCACCAAACTCGCCGATATAGAAATATTCCCAAGCAAACTAAAAGCTCTGCATGACAAACTCCACTCAAACCCATATCCCGGCATAAATATAGACAACCTTCCCTTCTTCGTACCTATAGCCATCCGCGCAAAAGGGCAAACAATGATTCACGACTGGGTTTACGAAAACCGAGCCATATATCTGACTGAATTAAACCGTCTGGGTGCAGATATAACCCTGGCTGACCCTCATCGTCTTTATATAGTGGGTGGAACACCGCTAAAAGGGGCCCAAGTGGTATGCCCGCCAGCGCTCCGACCGTCCATGGTAATACTTATTTCAATGCTGGGCGCGAGCGGTACTTCGATCTTACGCAACGTCTACATGATAAACCGTGGATATGAAGAGATAGCGGAAAGGCTGAACTCTATCGGAGCGGATATAAAAATCATCAAGGGTACATATGTCTAAGCCGCTCATTTTGGTAATTCTGGGACAAACAGCAACGGGTAAAAGCGGGCTTGCAATCGGCATCGCAAAAAAAATAAACGGTGAAATAATCTCCGCCGATTCCCGCCAGGTTTACAAAGGTCTGGACATAGGTACCGGAAAAATTACAAAAAAAGAAATGCATGGGATGCCTCATCACTTGATAGACGTGGCAAATCCTAGGCGCAAGTTTACAGTACACGAATACAAGCATCTGGCAGAGGAAAAAATCAAAGAAATACTGTCGCGAGGGAAAGTTCCCGTAGTGTGCGGAGGCACGGGATTTTATATTGACGCGGTAACCAAAGGCATCGTTTTCCCTGAAGTTTCGCCGAACTCCAAGCTACGAAAAATCTTGGAGGAAAAATCGGATATTGAATTGTTTAAAATATTAAAAAAGCTGGACGGCAAACGCGCGAAGAATATTGACTCAAGAAATAAAGTGAGATTAATAAGAGCTATTGAGATAGTAAGGGCTCTCGGAAAGGTTCCACAAATTAAAAAAACTGCTTTGCCGTATAAATTTATAAAAATCGGTTTATACCTTCCGCCCGATCCGTTGAAAGAAAAAGTGGAAAAAAGAGTCAAAAAAATGTTTCGAGACGGCCTGCTTGGTGAGATTAGAAAATTAAAAAAATTAGGTGTTTCCCAAAAAAGGCTACGAGAGCTTGGTTTTGAATATTTTAACCCTACACCGGAAAAAGTAATAAACGAGACTCTTAAATACGCGAGAAGGCAGATGACCTGGTTCAAGCGAGATAAGGGAATTAAGTGGTTTGAGCCATCAAAAAATTTAAATAAACAAATATTGACTTATCTCAAAAAGATGCTATAAATACCTAGAAAGGAAATGGTGATTGCATGAAAAGAATCGCGGAATTCACAGTGTCGGAGTCGGAAGGGAGCACGCATCCGGAAAGCTTTTTCCCGACAGGGAAAGTCACCAGGGTTGACTCTCTCTTCCGAGAGGCGGTTACCAAGAACGGTCCCGTCTTCGAATCGGGCCGTTTCCGTGGCCAGTTGCTCGAGATGCCGGAGATTCCCTTCGAGAGCCTCCGGATCAACAGCGGGCAGTTCTGCTCCCTGCTCACCTTTCTGAGCAGCGAAGGGAGCAAGTTCCTCGAGCCCCCCGAAGGAGAGGATGAGGAGAACATCGTTCTCGGGCTGGGCAACGTGGATGGAGAGGACATCGTCCTCTATGCTGAACAGGATAATGGCAAGATTCACCTCCACGCAGCTAAGCCGAACGAGCTCGACCCTCGCATCGTTAAGTTCTTCGTGGTTGGCTGAGAGAGGCAACAGCACGTTCCCGCCGGCGAATGGTCCGGCGGGCGCGAAAGGTAGTAATATTACGAACTACAGTTATAAAATTAGACTGTGGTTGCAAACCTCAGTTTGATTTTATCAGGCTGAGGTAAAATTACGCCTTGTTTTTCTTTTTCAAGATTTCGTAAGCCATAGGGAGGACAGAAACAACGACTATCAAGATTACCATGATATGCAGGTAATCTTTGATTTGCGGAAATATTCTCCCCAAGAAGTAGCCCAATGAGGTAACAATCGTAGACCACAGAAGCGAACTTATCAGGCTGTATTTTAGGAAAAATTTATAATCTACCTTTGCCACCCCGGCTATTATCGGCAGAAAAGTACGTACGATGGGCACAAAGCGAGAAAAAACAATCGCATATACTCCGTATTTATCAAAAAATGTGTGGGCTTTATCTATATGTTCTTTTTTAAGAATTTTCCTAAATAGAGCATATTGCCTGAGTTTTTCCAAATTAGCTCCTATTTCATATCCGGCGAGCCCGCCTAAAAAAGTGGCTACGAAAATCAGAGGAATTAAAATAAGGATATCCAGGCTGAAAGCGGAAGCAAAGAGACCCGCGGTAAAGAGCAGACTGTCTCCCGGCAAAGGAAAAAATATTCCGGATTCAAGGAATACAATAATGAATATGCCAAAATACCCGTAGGTTATGAGAATTTCGGTAATGTTGAAAAAATCAAACATAGAGAGCATTCTAACATACGCGAACAGATAAAGAACTGTTGCAAAAATCGCACGTAAGGTATAATAAATACACTATGAAAATAATAATACATTGGTTTGTTGCCGCTTTGGCTATATTAGTAACTGCGTATATTTTACCTGGGGTGCATTTAGACGGGATAGTAGCGGCCCTTGTCCTCGCCGTAGTGTTGGGCGCCATAAACGCTTTTCTGCGCCCGCTCCTTATCGTCTTAACTTTACCTTTGACGATTTTTACATTGGGGTTTTTCGTACTGGTCATAAACGCTCTTCTGGTGATGTTGGCGAGCTCCATTGTCCCCGGATTTGATGTCTCGAGTTTCTGGTCCGCATTTGTCTTTGCTATAGTGCTTGCTATAGTAAATTACGCTTTCGAAATATTCAAACAGTAATAAATAACGTTTTTTATTTGCACTAAGCGACAAATTATTTTGCCTTTTCTTCTCTTTCTGTTTTCAAAATTTTCTTGGTCACAATAAAAACAATCAGCGCCAGAATAGTAAAGTTGACGAGCTGGGCCAAAAAGGCTCCGTAAACAATATGTACGGGGCCAATGGTTAAAATAGCCTCTCGCCACTGCGCAGCCATCAGCGGTTCGAATATCGGCATTATCACATCGTTTACGAGCGAGCTCACGAGGCCGGTGCTCGCGCCGCCCATGATAAAAGCTATGGCTAGAGAAAGCACTTTGTATTCTTTCAGGAACTCAAAAAACTCGTTCCTGAGTCTTTTAGTTCTGGCTAGTTTTTCTTTTTCTGTTTCTACCTGTTGATTGTTTTCCATAAATTAATTTCCAACGTTATTTTTAATCCACCACTTTTTTATAACAGGTAGTGACACGGTTGAAAGCAAATAACCAGCGGCCGGAACAAAAGCTTTCAGCCAAGGGAAAGTGTCGTGAATCATAACTAGCCAAATCCCCGCTACGATATAAGTGCTTACGGCTATGAAAAGCCTCCGGGTTGCGCTAACTTCCCAGCCCTTGTCCCCTTCAACTTTCAGGTTTCGAGCCTTAATTATTTTTATTTCTTCTTCAAGTTTTCGGATTCTATCTTCCATGAATTTATTTCAAAAACCAGTAATTAATAACTCCCATTAATAAAACCACAGAAATTATAACTGTATTTATAAACATTCCAACTTGGTCAGCTTTTTTCCATGCTTTATATGAAGCATAAATCCAAAAAATTTCCCCAATCAAATTAGAAATCAAACCATACTGTGGTAGTTTTAGTCCCGTTAGTAAAAATCCTAATGATGTAAAAAAGACCAAGCAAATCTGCATTACTGAATTAAATGTAAAATATTTTTTCATTGCGGGCGATGAGAGAATCGAACTCCCGACATCGGTTTTGGAGACCGAAGTTATACCACTTAACTAATCGCCCATACCCCGCCAAAGCGGGCCTTTCGGCCTGCCCGGCAGAGCACAGGAACGCGTAAATTAAAAATAAACGCATTCCATTAAAAAGAACAGGCAATAAATAAAAAATTTATTGCTGGTTTAGTATAGCAGAATAAGGCCGAAATTAGAAGTTATTTCTTTGCCTCCTTGTGCTTGGTCTTCTTCTTGCACCATTTGCAGAATTTTTGAAGCTCAATCTTTTTTGTGACGAGTTTCTTGTTCTTACTGGACCAGTAATTTATCCTTTTGCAAGTACCGCACGCCAGCTTTATAAGCCTATCTTGTGACATGGGTATATATTAGTATAAAAGTTGTTAAAAGGCAAATTTAGCTTTGATTATCTTATATTTTTACGGTTTTGCTCCCTATTTTGGCTTTTAGTAGAGTTGAGGCTACTTTTGAGAATTTCGCTGATTTGCCGGTGGTAAAATAAGCCGTTTTACCCTTTACCCGCTCTTTGTTTTTCATGTTTTTAGCCGTAAGGAGCACTTTGGTGCGCTTTGCTATTGCTCCCCCGCTATCGAGCAACTTTATGCCCGGACGCAGTATTTTACTTATAGGCTCTCTCAGAAATGGGTAATGCGTGCAGCCCAGGACCAGGTAGTCCGCCTTCGATTCGCTTACGGCTTTTAAATATTTCTGCATCAATTTTTTAACTTTTGGGCTATATAAGTCTCCTTCCTCTACCGCGTTCTCGAGATTCTTACAGCCGATATTCAGAATGTTTATGCCTTTGCAGTCTTCTTTGATAATATTTTTTAGCATTATGCTTTTGGAGGTTGAGGGTGTGGAAATGACTCCGATGGTTCCGCTTTTTGTCATCAGACTCGCGGGCTTGACCGCGGGCACGGTGCCCACAATGGGAAATGCGTATTTCCCCCGGAGCTCGTTAATCGCGCCACAAGTCGCGGTGTTGCAAGCCACCACCATCATTTTTATGTCGTGGTTTTTTATAAAAAAATCGGTTATTTTTACGCAGCGGTCTATCAGTTGTTTTTTCGTCTTTTCTCCGTACGGCACATACAGCTGGTCCGCCAAAAACACGAAATTTTCGTTGGGGAGTATTTTTTTTATTTCTTTCAGTACGGAAAGTCCGCCCACCCCGGAATCAAAGACTCCGATGGGCTTATCGCTTTTTGAATTTTTGGAA
>DATDXF010000015.1:0-39848 GCA_036517215.1 Minisyncoccota bacterium
GTTCACCCTGGGGGCTTATGGAAAAAGCAAGGATTATTTCTTTCAGACCATTTTCGGAAGACACTCTTTTCTTCAATTCTTCGATGCGCACCCGGCTTTTGGTTGTTTTTTCAACCACCGGCACAAGTCCGCCCAAAATAAAATATTTTCCATGATACACCCCACTTTTCCTGATGCTTTCCAGGTCCGAATCTTTTTCCACCAGCATTATCGTCGATGCATCTGTGTTTACGCTCGCGCAAATATCACACAATTTGCTTTCCGCCTGCGCAGGCAGGTTACCCTTATTCGCTATAAAAAATCTGAAGCATTCTCCGCATTGCCCGATTTCTTTTTTTAAGTCGAGCATAAGCCCGGCTAAATTTTCGCTATAGGCGGGGCTTCGGGACATCAAAAAATACACAAAGCGTCTGGCCTGTCTTTCGCCAATGCCCGGGAACTCTTTAAAAACTTCGGCTATTTTATCTATTATATCCATGGTTGATTTTAAAGGAGAGTAGCGACTATTAAAATCGCCACCCTGTTAAATAACTTTTGCTTTTGCAAAAGTTGCCAGGAGGCATTTAACAGGGTAAAAAAAATTATATTTGCTTTGCTCATTAATTTTATTTTAAAATTCATCCAGTTCGCCGCCCACTTTGGACGGGGAGAATTCACTCAAGCTGCTTTTTTCAAGGTTGAGGAATGTCGTAGTCTTTAAGTCGAAATACAATTCAATTTTCCCGGTAGGTCCATTTCTATGTTTTTCAATTAAAATCTCGGTAATGTTTGTTTTTTCCGTGTCGTCTTTTCCCTTATCTTCACTATGAAGAAACATAACGACGTCGGCGTCCTGTTCGATGGAGCCGGAATCACGAAGGTCTGAAAGACGCGGCCTGCCTCCGCGGGATTCCACGGCACGGGAAAGCTGGGAAAGCGCGAGGACAGGAACATCCAGCTCTTTAGCTAGGCTCTTTAGGGAGCGGGAGATTTCTGTCACTTGGTTTACCATCGAATCGTAATTTTTAGAGGTGGTCATGAGCTGTAGGTAGTCTACCACTATAAGGTCCACTCCTTTTTCTGCTTTAATCCTACGGGCGAGCGCCTTCATTCTTACAATAGAGTTTCCCGGTTGGTCATCAATATAAATTTTCGCTTTGGCAAGTTTATCCAATGAATCGCGGAGTTGGGAAAACTCGCGGTCGGACGAAAGTTGCCCCGTTCGCAAGTTCCAGGCATTCACCCTGGACTCGGCGGAGAGCATTCTGTCCACAAGCTGCTGGGAAGACATTTCCAGGGAAAAAATTAAGACAGATTTCTCGTGCGTGGTGGAAGCCATGCGTGCTATGTCGAGAGCGAGCGTGGTTTTACCCATAGAAGGTCTTGCCGCCAAAATTATAAGGTCGGATTTTTGCAAACCGGATAGCATGGTGTCCAGTTCTTTAAATCCCGTAGGTAGACCACGGAGCATGCCTTTGTTTTCGTGGAGTTTTTCCATGCGTTCATAAGCTTCCGGCAAGGCATCTTTCAAGTTTACGTACTTTTGATTTTTCGGAGATGAAACTACATGAAAAATTTTCTTCTCTGCCATATCCAGAATATCATCCATGTGGTCATCGCCTTCCTCAAAGGCGAGCTCGGAGACGTAATCCGCGGCTTCTATCAGGCTTCGAAGCACATATTTTTTCTGTACAATGTCCGCGTAGTGCTTGACGTTTGTGGAAGAGGGGACGACGTTAACGATTTCGGCGAGGTATTGATTTCCTCCAATTGCAGACAGGAGCTTTTGTTCGGCGAGCTTGGAAGAAAGAGAGAGCATGTCTATAGGATCATTCTTGACCGAGAGATCCAGCATGGCGCGGAATATCATCTTATGTTTTTCAACGTAAAAAGATTCGGGGGTTATCATGTCTTCCACTTCATGCATCGCCTCTTTGCGGAGCATTATGGATCCCAGTACCGCCTGCTCGGAGGGGATGCTTTGCGGCGGAATACGGAGATTGGTATTTTTAGCAATTTTAGGCATACCCCATTCTCTAACAGGGGGGGGCATGTTGTCAAAGCTAAAAGTGAGCAAGTGTGTTATTAAGTTGTGGACAAATGTTTAGCGCTGCGTCCGCCAAAATGTGATAATATATACCTATGTCAAAAAAGGTATTTTTATCGGGCATTCAGCCTTCCGGCAGGCCCCATATAGGGAATTATTTCGGGATGATGAAACAGCTCTTGGCGGACCAGGATAAATATGACGTTTATGTTTTAATAGTGGACTATCACGCCCTTAAATCCGTCAAAACCGCTAAAGAAATGAAAGAAAATATTAAGGGTGTGATGCTGGATTATCTGGCGCTCGGCCTGGACCCTGAAAAAGTTACATTTTTTAAACAAAGCGACGTTTCCGAACACACCGAGCTTTGCTGGGTTTTTGACAACATAACCACCATGCCGTATTTGATGCGAGCGCATGCGTTTAAGGACGCTGAAGCGAAAAATAAAGAAATTGATGTGGGCACCTTCAACTATCCGATGTTGATGGCCGCTGACATTTTACTTTATGGTGCAGATATAGTGCCTGTCGGTGCGGATCAAAAACAGCATATTGAAATTGCGCGCGATACCGCGGAAAAATTCAACCGCCTTTATGGCCAAGGAAGTCAGACATTCAAGTTGCCGGAACCGATGATTATGAAAAATGTGGCAGTCATTCCTGGAACGGACGGGCGGAAAATGAGCAAGAGCTATAACAACACTATTCCTCTTTTCGCAGAATACGAAGAAATTAAAGTCGGCGTGATGAGTATAGTGACCGACTCCGGCGGCGGGCTCCCGCAAAATGTATATGCGATACACAAGCTTTTAAGGCCCGAAAGCGAGCTCAAAAAAATTTACGAGGAAAAAGCCGGGAAATACAAAGAGCTCAAAGAAATGCTGATTGAAGACCTGGAGAAATTTATCGCCCCCCTTCGCGAGAGAAGAAAAGAATTTGAAAAAGATATTCCCAAAGCCCTAGCGATACTCAAGGCCGGCGGAGAAAAAGCCAAAAAGGTTGCCTCCGCGAAAATGGATGAAGTACGGCAAAAAATAGGGGTTGATGTATATAAATAGTTTTCCACAGGCTATTGCTTTTAATTATGGACGTGATATAATACACCAGTAATGAAAAATTTACAGTCAAATAAAAATATCCGAGCAAATAATTTCTTTTTCTTCTTTTTTAGCCCTAACCTTAGAGGCCGGATATTTGCGCTGTAAAAAAGAAACTCAAAACAAACTTACAACTCAAACACCTGCCCTCTAAGGGGCAGGTTTTGTTTTTGCGCGTAGCAGAAACAAAAAGGTGATAATGGCCTACCTAAAGTGGCCTAGGATTAGTTCCTCAAAGTGTGGGGGAGAAATGAGCAAAAGCAAGGAGCAGGACTTTACTGAGTGGTTTGCTAAGAAGCGTATTTCGGCAAATACCACTCGACTGTTCGTGCCTACTAGGTTTACCGAGCTTCCGAATGGCGACATCCGGGAGATCGATGACCCGCCGTTCGAGTTGGAGGCGCAGGGAGGGCAGTGGTTCCACGAGGGCCGCGAAGTCATCACCAGCGCGACACAGCCGGCAATCAACAATCGCTACAGCCGCAAGGACGGTCATCGCAGGCACTTTTTCTCTCAGCAGTAATTCACTCGCCGGTTTCTGGACCGCACAACCAGCCGCCAGTTTTAATTAGGCGCGAATATAGTAAGGGAGGGGCGGTCCATCGCGGCAGCCCCACCACCCTTTCATTAAAACCCGAATTTAAAATAAATAATTTTGAAAAAATAAATTATGAATAAAAATTTACATATAAATATTTCCAGAACTTTTTTTACCAGTCTTAAATTAGAAGGCTGATTTTTGCGCTGTAAAAATTTTAAAAAAATTACAACTCAAACACCGGCCTTCTAAAGACCGGTGTTCTCGCATGAGCGGGGATACAATCGTTCATCGACAAAAGAATAGGAGAAAGTTATGCAGGAAATGATAGGCAAGCTCATGGCAAACAAGTATTGGAATCTGTTGCGTATGGAGGCGGGCGGCAACAGAATCCTTCGTATCATGGCTCACCCGGGCTCAGCATGGGGAAATGACTTCCTATGGGAAAGTCATTTCTTGCAACTGGTGATGATGGGGTTCTACCCGTTGTCTTACAGCATTCTCGAGGCCTTTCGGGTGATTGAAGAGCTCGCGCCAAACGACGCTATCCGTTCGAAGGTGAGGTTCTTCGTGGAAGTGGAAGAGGGGAAGCAAGCGGCGAGCGACTGGTATCGAAATGTTTCGCACAGCGAACTTTTCCGGAGACTCTTCAGTTCGCTATCCCCGGGAACTACACCCATTACCGTCGACGAGGAGATGCTCGGGCAGTACCTGGGGGCCTTACGGCTTCGCGAGGGCGGTTTGGTGCGGGCGCTGGTAACGGCCACGTTCATCGAGAAGACAGGGATGTATGTGTTGCAACTCTTGCACGATTTCGTGGCTCAGTGGCAGACGCTCGCTGGTCTTTCAACAAGCAAAGTTGACTTGACCTACCTCAACGAGCATATGCTCCACGAAGGCGAGGGGTCGGAGGATCAACACGTCAATCTCATTACCAATCTCGTGGAAGAGTGCGGACCTCTCGATTTTGGAAATGAAATCAGGCATTTCGAGGCGGTTACCGCTAAGTGGCTTAACCATACTCATGATTGCGTGTACGGGATTCTCCGTTCGCGCTGAGGAGGAACAATGAAGAGAGACGGCGTAATCTTCGACGAAACCGTGCGGGGAGGCATGAGAATGGAAAGCGAAACGAGCGACAGGCTCATCGAGGTCCATGGTTCTCACCGCTATATCACCAAAGACGGCGAATGCATCGACTGCAGCTCGCGAGGGTCAGATCTCGCGAAATGGTGCACCGCCGTGTACGTTCCCTGATTTTGTACAGTTTCAAAAGTTCTCAATAAGGAGGAAATATGTCAGCAAAGCCTGACGCAACATCGTTTAGTAGGTAGGAGGCCGTGTCCATTGTGGCGCATAAGTCCTCCTTTTTTCTTTTTTAATTTAATTTTTTATGCTAGGATGAACTCAATATGCCGAGCAACAATCATATAAATCTCAACCCTTATCCGCTCATACTTTACGGCAGCCCGAGCGGAGTCAAGCATAGTCTGGCTGTAAAAGTCGCGAAGATGCTGAAAAAGACCCTTGCTCCTACTACTTACAAAGAATTTAAAGATGGTTCTTTCGTAGTTCATCACAATGATTCAGTTCGAGACCGTGATGTTTATTTGATTTTACAGCCTCGCTTTGGCAACAAAGAAATACTTTCTTACGATTTGGACGAATGTGAGTCTATGGTTTTTGCGTTAAAGCAAGGAGAGCCAACTCGCATAACAGTGGTTATTCCTTGTCTTCCATACTCGAGGCAAGACAGGGCGTCTAACCATAGAGAGCCTGTGCTTGTGCAAAAAGTGCCTATGCGTCTTCAGATGGCCGGGGCACACCGCTTGGTAACGCTTCGCCTGCATAATCCGGCGAGTTATAACGCGCATCCATCCACTATCCCGATAGTGGATGTGGACGTAGACGATTTACTCGTAAAACATATACGTTCCAAAAAGTTTGACCTCAAAAAATTCAAAATTGTGGCCCCGGATCTGGGCGCTGCGCCTTCATGCAGAAGGCTTGCCCGCGAGCTCGGTATTCCGGAAAATATTATTATTATAAATAAAGTGCGTGACCCCAAAAAAGCCAATCATAACGAAGTCATGGAAGTCATCGGAGATGCGAAAGGATATAACTGCATTATCCCGGACGACATGGCAGACACATGTGGCACAGCCATAAAATCACTCTACGCTCTCAAGGAGAACGGAGCCAAGGATGTGTATTTCACGGCCACCCACGCTGTTTTATCCGGCAATGCGGTAAATGACCTTAACAACGCCCCATTTTCCGGTATTTGGTTTACCGATTCCTGCATAGAAGGGGAAAAGGGGAAAATAAACAAACTTGAAATTATTTCCACCGCGAAATTGATTGCGCAAATCATTGATAATCTGCATAACGGAAAGTCTGTTACCAAACTTTGGCACAACGGAAAATAATATTTACCAAACTAGAGTTAGAAAAAATTTTGTGCTAAACTTGGCGTATGAAAAACCGAGCTTACGTGAAAGACTTAAAAGATAATATTGACAAGGAGATTGTTGTTGCCGGCTGGGTAAACGTCAGGCGCGACCAGGGAAAAATGGTTTTTTTTGATATCCGCGACATGACCGGCAAGGTGCAATGCGTGACTTTGCCAGTGCACGAAGAGGCCATTGTTCAGGCCAAGGAAATACGCCCCGAATGGGTTATAAAAGTTTCCGGTATTGTTCGTGCCCGCAAGGATAAAAACGCGGAGCAGGGAGGAGGCGTGGAAATAGAGGTTACAGGCATTCAAGTATTAAACAAAGCGGAAACTCCGCCGATTGACGTGACGACCGAAGGATATGAAATAGGAGAGGAACACAGACTTAAATACAGATATCTGGACCTGCGCCGTTCGCGCATGCAAAAAAATATCCGCCACAGGCACAAAGTCGTGAAATTCATCAGGGATTACCTGGACAAAGAAAATTTTATCGAAGTTGAAACTCCGATTTTAACCAAGTCTACCCCCGAGGGCGCGCGGGATTATATAGTGCCTTCCAGGCTTTGGCAGGGGACATTTTACGCTCTTCCACAGTCGCCGCAGCAGTACAAGCAGTTATTGATGGCCTCCGGCGCCGAAAAATATTTCCAAATCGCGCGCTGTATGCGGGACGAAGACACCAGGGGCGACAGACAGCCGGAATTCACCCAACTCGATATGGAAATGAGTTTCGTGGACAGGGAAGATGTAATGTCTCTGAACGAAGCGCTTTTGATAAATATCGTGCAAACTCTTTACCCGGAGAAAAAAATCCAGGAAATTCCTTTTCCGAGGATTACCTACAAGGAGGCGATGGAAAAATACGGAACCGACAGGCCGGACTTCAGGAAAGACAAGGAAGACAAAAACCTCCTGGCTTTTTGCTGGGTTATCGACTTTCCTTTTTTCGAGCGCACGGACAAGTCGGATAACGCGCAGACGGAAGGCGAGTGGACCTTTACCCACAACCCTTTTTCTCGTCCGCAAAACGAGCACATGGATATGCTGATGAGCAAAAATGATATCGGGAATATTTTGACCACTCAATACGATGTAGTTCTAAACGGCTCGGAGATAGGAGGAGGCAGTATAAGAAACCACGAGCCCGAAGCGCTAAGAAAAGTTTTTGAAGTTATGGGCTATTCCTCCGAACGGATTGAAAAAAACTTCAGCCACATGCTGGAAGCCCTAGGTTCAGGCTGCCCGCCGCATGGAGGTATCGCCTGGGGTTTTGACCGGCTGATGATGCTTCTCGAGAACGAGCTAAACATACGGGAAGTGATAGCGTTTCCAAAAACTGGCGAAGGCAAAGACTTGATGATGAATTCACCGTCCGAAGTTTCCGAAAAACAGCTCAAGGAGCTTGGTATAAAACTTGGGAAATAACTATATGGAATACATATTCTCCGGCAAAGTAATCAGGGGAGAAGGGAACGGTAGAAAAATCGGCTATCCGACCATAAACATAGACAGAAAAGATTTTCTATCGTTAAAGAAAAAACCTGTTTTCGGGGTGTATTGCGGTAAAGTAACCTTGTCCGGAAAAGTTTATAACGCAGGGATAGTTATAGGTCCCTTAGATAAGAAAGGGCTACTTAAGGTTGAAGCGCATCTGCTCGGTTACAAAGGCAATGCTTACGGCAAGCAAGCCATTTTTGAGATAGAAAAATTTCTGAGAAAATTCAAAAAATTTAAAAACGAAAAAGAACTTATCGCTCAGATAGAGAAAGATTTGGAAAAGTGCTAAACTAATATCCTACCTGTCCCGTACTAAATTTTTGATTACGTGACATAATGATAAAGATTATTAATTAAAATTTTAGTACTGGGATGGAAAATAACAAATCATACGCGGGTCCAGTTTTTATTATCATCGCGGCATTACTCTGGGCGTTTGACGGGCTTATCCGCCAGCATCTTTACGCTCTTCCGCCAATTACGATAATCTTTTTTGAGCATTTGATTGGTTTGATAATTTTGTCCCCGTTTGTGTTTAAATACGTGCTGAAGACAAAGCTAACTTCGCGGGAATGGTGGCTGATTATCCTTGTGGCTATACTAAGCGGGCTGTTCGGGACGTTGTGGTTTACTACCGCGCTTGGTAAAGTACACTTTATTTCTATATCTGTTGTATTTCTCTTACAAAAACTACAGCCTATTTTTGCCATTACGACCGCGCGCATTTTCCTGAAAGAAAAACTCGACAAAAGATATATCAAATGGGCGCTTTTAGCGATTGTTTCCGCTTATTTTGTTACATTCGCAAACGGAATCGTAAACTTGGAGACAGGCGAAGGAACAATAATTGCCGCCCTTTACGCGCTCGGAGCCGCTTTTGCTTGGGGCTCGTCCACGACTTTCTCAAAAATGTTTTTAAGCAAGATAGATTTTAAAGTCAGCACTTTCTACCGGTTTTTGGTGACAGTATTGATCGCCTTGCCTGTGTTATTCTTTTTCGGCAAAGGAGCGGAAGCGGGGATTGCTATGCCAAACATTTCCCAATTCGGCTTTCTGGCTCTCATAGCCGTGTCCACAGGCATGGTAGCTCTTCTTATCTACTACAAGGGACTCGCGAAAACACCCGTGCACATATCCACTATTCTTGAGCTCACGTTTCCGTTCGTAGCAATTCTTTTGGATTTCATCGTGAACGGCACAGTGCTTTCTATTTCCCAATGGGCCGCCTCGCTTGTCCTAGTGTTCAGCATTTATCAAATTGCTAAATTGAGGGAAAGCGTGCTCGCTTAAAATAAACTTTTGAAGGGGTTTTGAGCTCGGCGGAGAGAAAACTTCAGGATTTTTTAAGCTGGAGTTTTATATAATCTAATCATGAAAGATTTGTTAAAGAAAAAATGCGTTCCGTGCGAAGATAAAAATCTCAAGCCGCTTGAGAGGGAAAACGCGCAAGATTATGTGGATGAATTGCCGGGATGGGTTTTATCCGAGGACGCCAAAAAAATTTCCAAAGAATATAAATTTCGGGATTTTATCGGGGCGATAAATTTCGTGGAACGCGTGGCTGATGTGGCTGAGATGGAAGGGCATCATCCGGATATTCATATACATTACAACAAGGTTATTTTGGAACTCTGGACGCACAACATAGGCGGCCTTTCCGAGAATGATTTTATCGTCGCGGCCAAAGTGGACGCGATAGGGTAAAAAGGGGTAAAAAAGAAAAAACTATGGAAAACTTTACAATAGAAGATGCAAAGCCGGAAGACGTGGAAACAATGCGGACTATTGTAAAAAATAGTTGGCTAGAACTTTACCCGAATGAGACTTATGGCATTACTATCGAAGACCTTTCGTCTATCGATTGGTATAATCCGGAAAAATTAGACAAGCGAAGAAAAGAAATTAACGAAAAACGAGAAGATGTGCATAATTTTGTTTTGAAAAATCAAAAAAATGAAGTTGTTGGATTTTGTATAGCATTGAAATTAAGTAGCTACGGAGAGATAGAGGGAATGTATGTTTTGCCAGAACTTCAAGGAAAAGGGCTAGGTAAGAAACTAATGGAAAAAGCTCTTGAATGGCTTGGATCCAACTTGGATATTATATTACAAGTCGTGGTGTATAATACGCAGGCTATTGGTTTTTATAAAAAAATGGGTTTTGAAGAGACTGCAAATAAAGTTGTTTTTACGGGAACACAGCTTCCGAGCGGCAAAGAAATTCCGAGAATTGAAATGATAAAAAAAGCCCAAAATAGGCTACTTTAGTTGAATAAAGCAGCCTATTTTTTATTGATAACTGTTATAACCATTGATCCACGACTTTTTCTATTTGGTCCAGGTTGTCTAAAACAAAGAGTTGTTTGTGGAACTCATGGGCGCTCCTGTCAAATTTATCCACAGCATCCACGTCGTAAAGCAGTTTATCCACGTTATCAGATAAAGCATGTTTGAGCTCTCCACTTGAAGACATGAGCTCTGTACCTAGCGCTTTTATTTTTCCATTTTCCTTTATCAAGCCAAACTCAAAAGTGTGCCAGTAGTGGTTGGCAATCCTCGCTTGTTCTTCCGGCGTTTTAGCGTTAACCATAGCCTTACCGAATTTTTCTGAAATTCTAGCGTACTGCGGAATTGCCAAAAAGGGGATATGGCCAAATGCATCATGAAACATGTCCGGCAATGGTGTGTAATCCAAATCTTTCTTTTCGCGGATAAATTGGGTAATTCTCATCTGCTTATTCGCCAGACCTCTTGCCCACGTGTCAGTGTCCTCGTATTGAGACAAAGCTAGGCCAATCTCCCAGCCAGTCAAACTTTTTAATTTTTCACTTAAAGCCGCAAAGTCCGGCACTTTTGATGTATCCATTGGAAGCAGTTCCCATCCTTCCTCGCGGAGTTTTGAGGCCGATTCTTTTAAGTTTTCTAACTGTCTTTGAGACAATATTCGCCAAACTTCATTTTCCTCGTCAGAAAATTTTCTAAACACCACTTTACCATGTTCATTTTTTATATTTTTCATATTAGTTTAGGTTATTGAATAAACATTAATAGATAAGTGAAAACAAAAAACCGCCCAACGGGCGGCTTTTTGTAATTTAGTAAGTTTAGATTAGTCGTTACAAAAAGAACCGTCCCGTTGGGCGGAGATAACATTTAACAGAAGATTTTACTAATCTAGCCATAGAGCAATTATAGCAATAGCGGATTTTTTGTCAATTTTAAGTTAGCCACGGAATTTACCTTCAAATACTATTTGGTTGAGTGGGCGTCTGTCGTTTGGTTTTTCGTCCGCGCGCATGTCTTCGGGCAGGTCTTCAATGTTTCCATGCTTGCCGATAGCTATCATCATTTCTACTTGGTAATCATCGGGAATGCCGAGCTCCGTTTTAGCTCTGCCATAGTCAAAACCGTTCATTCCGTGAGCAACTAACCCCATCATATGTGTCTGAAGAGCCAGATTTTCCCAGGCGGCGCCCGTGTCGGAAGAGTGATTTACATTTTCTTTGTTGTTGTAGTTAAAATTTTTCTTGGAAATCGTGACGATTAATACACTCGCTCTTACACACCAAGATTTGTTGTAATTTACCAGAAAAGAAAAGAATGTTTCGAATTCTGAGGTGCCCCGTACGGCATATATGAATCTCCAGGGCTGTTCGTTAAAAGAAGACGGCGCCCAGCAGGCAGCCTCAAAAAGGGTCATTATTTCGTCTTTGGCAATAGGCTCGCCCGAAAGAGCTCTCGGCGAATGCCTTTTTAGAAAAAGGTCATTTACGTCGTATTCCGCTTTCCGGCCGTTTACTTCTTTACTCATAGTTTCAGTATACACTATGTGTCAAGCTCTTCTTAATTTGCTATAATTTTGGGATGAATAGCAGTTTTAAAATAATTGATCTGACGCACACACTTTCTCCTGAAATACCTTTTTGGAGCGGGAAAAGCGCTTTTGAATTAGAAGTTAAAACTGACTATAAGGATTGCACCCCGCCGGATACATTTCGGACAAACAAAATAAAATGCGCGGCAGGGATAGGCACTCATATCGATGCGCCGGCGCATGTAGTCGAAAACGGCCGGACGTCCGACAAACTAACCTTGGAAGAATTGGTAGTGGATAGCGTCGTCATTGACGTCAGCGGAGAAGCGGATGAAAAATACATAATTATGCCGTCCGTGGTAGAAAAATTTGAAAAAGAACACGGGCAAATTCCACCCGGCTCGCTGGTGATTTTTTATACCGGCTGGGACAAACTTTGGGGGACTCCCAAAAAATATCATAACGACTATGTGTTTCCGGCGGTGCATGTTTCTACCGCCGAGATGCTCTTGAAAAGAAATATAGCCGGAATAGGAACCGACACTTTGTCGTGTGATACGGGAGCCGAAGGCTTCCCGGTGCACAGGGCTATTCTGGGTGCTGATAAATATTTGATTGAGAATATCGCAAATGCCAAAATGCTTCCAGCCACAGGGGCAAAAATCTTCGTTTTGCCAATGAAAATGAAGGATGCCACAGAGTCGCCTGTGCGATTAGTAGCGTTTATATAACTAGAGCCACGAATTTTTTAATGTTATAATACTTCTTTTATGCGATACATACCCGATGACAATTTAAGTTATCCTATACTTCTAGCACTAGATAATGGGTCGTCTGGAAGTGGTTTTTACTTAAATTTTGATAAAAAAGATCTTTATATTGTGACTGCTAGACATGTTTTATGTAAAGAAGAAAATGGTAAGTATGTTCTTAATGTGAAGAAAATTAAAATTTTTGCCTACGATAAAAATATATTAGTCATTGATCCTTATATCGCCGAAATTGATTTATCTTTAATACCTAACACAAATATAAAAATATCTGATTCTTATGACGTGGTGATTGTTAAGATTGGTTCTTTAACAGAGAAGGAGAATACCGAAAACAAATACAGTATTAAATATGATAATGCGCATACTTTTTTAGCAAAACCCAAGGACAATTCCTCTCAGGGGCTAGTTTTTATCCCAAGTTATCGTTTTAAAAAATATGACGATGTTCTTATATCAAACGATGTAGTAATTTTCGGTTACCCTGTTTCATTGGGGAATAGTGATCAAATTGACTATAAAAAACCTTTGTTAAGAAAAGGAATTGTTGCTGGGAAAAATATTATAAAAAGAACAATAATACTTGATTGTCCATCATATCAAGGAAACAGTGGGGGTATTGTTTTGGAAATAGATCCCAATACTAGACAAAATTTCCCCATTGGTATAATAAGCAGCTTTGTCCCTTTTATTGAAACTTTGAGAAGTGTTCATTTTGGCTATGAAAATAGTAGCGTAGAAAATTCCGGCTACTCCATAATTACACCCATTGATGTTATTTTAGACTTAATAAACAAATAATCAAATATTTGTGTAAATTACTCACTTAAAAAGGTATCAATTTCCCCACCATCTCTTTTCAGCCAGGCGATATTGCCTTCGAGGCGCTCCAGGACTTGCTCTATGGCTCGTTTGGCGCCGGGGGCGGGGTGGGTAGCGAAGAATTTTTTAAAGGCCTTGAAGTGCTTTTCCTCTGCGCTCCCGGATATAGACTTAATTGCCCTGGCTAGGGTGAGTCCGCCTTCGCCGTAGCGGGAGACGAGGGTTTTCCAATTCTTTTGGATAAAACTCCACCAGATGTCGCGTCCGAGGGGGTTAGCTCCGATTCCGGAGAGGATGCCTACAGTGTCCTGGATGCGGACATGTTTGGACATGGCGAACTCGCAGGCAAGCTTTAAAATTTTAGGGTTTTGAAAATCTCCAAGCGCTCCGCCAATCCTATTTTTCTCTTCGTGCAAAGT
This sequence comes from Minisyncoccota bacterium, assembly GCA_036517215.1. GTDB lineage: Bacteria > Patescibacteriota > Minisyncoccia > Phycocordibacterales > UBA9973 > UBA9973. The sequence goes on from DATDXF010000015.1 coordinate 13,441, forward strand.
TTCTTTCTTGTATCTGTTTACTAGGTCGTTGAATTCCCTCGGCCCAGAGCCTACGGGCGAGGCTTTCATTCCTCCGTGGGTGGCGACTATGCTATATACGGCTCCGCGGATATCTGGGGAAACACTTTTGGAATTGAATTTTTTCCTAGCCTCGGCAATTATTTTTTTATTCCCCATGCGGCCGGCGCGGGAGATTGCGAGCGAGCGTAAGAGCGTATCCGCGTGTGATTCTCCTTTTCCGCCTCTTCGGCGGACAGGATTCCAGCCTAGACGGGTTGCGACAGGGGAGAATAAATCCAAAGATAATTTCTCCAGTTTATTCTTTGAGGGACTTTTGGCTAGCAATTGTTCCAGGCGGGCCAACCCGGTCGCTATTTCTACCCATACGGTGTAATTGTCTTCTTGTTCGTAGGCTTTTAAGAATTCCAGCGTGTCGGTGGTAGGGATTGTCCCGGCTTCCGCCAAAGCAAATAAATCACGGACTATGCCCAGCCTATCGCGGGGAGAAAGCACCTTATCTTTTACGGGAGCAATCAATTTTCCCAGTAACTCTCTTGAATAAGCTGTTCTGTAAAATCCAGCTTCGCCGAAATTCATTTTTATCCAAGATTTTTGAAAATCAAACTTTTTGCCGGTACGGGTTTTTTGAAGCATAAAAAACCCTGAAATTGGCTCACCGCCGTTCGCCAAACCCCTTAAAAAGTTTATTTTCAAAGATTTTCTAGACAGCACCTTCGACGAATTTCGCACCGGAATATTCCAAATTGTTTTATCTTTCGTTTTGGCTTTGGAAATAGGACTCGCGAAGAACCTTTCCTGAGATAAAGTGATTTCTCCATTCTTCATTTCTACTCTGACTACGGGGTATCCGGGCTTGGATGTCCAATTGCGCATCATTTTTGATACGGGCAGCTCAGAGACTTTTTCAAATGCCTGCCACAGGTGCAAGGTTTCCGTATTTTTATAGCTGTGTTTTTTTAAATAGTAGCGGAGACCGTTCCTGAAATTTTCTTCCCCCAGGTAGTCCGCGAGCATGCGGATGATAGATGCGCCCTTGGAATAGGAGACTTCATCAAAAATCTCCCCGATTTCGTCCGGATGATGCACTTCTACTTCAATTGGATGTGTGGTTGCAAGTGCATCGAGCCTGAGGGCCACGCCGAGGTCGTTGGTGGAGAATTGCGTCCAAATATCCCACTTCGGAAAAAGTTTGTCTACCGCTAGGTATTCTATGTATGAAGCGAAGCCTTCGTTCAGCCACAGGTGCGTCCACCATTCCATCGTTACAAGGTTCCCGAACCATTGGTGCGCCAGCTCGTGCGCGACGACGAGCGCCACCCACTGCTTGTTTCCGGCAGAAGAAAGCTTTTCGTCCACGAGGAGTGCGCTCTCACGGTATGTTATAGCGCCCCAATTTTCCATTGCTCCGGAGGCGAAGTCGGGGATAGCCACCATGTCCAGGGCAGGGAGGGGGAAAGGTATGTCAAAATATTTTTCGTAAAACTCCAGAGTTTTCACCGCGCAATCAAGAGCGAATTTCGCCTGGTGTTTTTTGCCGGGGGTTGTGTACACCCTGACTCGGGTGCCGTTTTTTGTTTTTGATTCTAGGTGTTCAAAGTCCCCGATGATAAAAGCGAGCAGGTAGGTGGACATTTTCGGGGTAGGGGAGAATTTTACAATTTCAAAACCGGCGCTGTGTTCGCCGACTGTGACGGGCAAAGTGTTAGATATCGCTGTTTTTCCTTTGGGAACTATCAGAGAAACTTTGAAAACCGCTTTGTGCGCGGGCTCGTCAAAAGCAGGGAAAGCGCGGCGGGCGTCGGTAGCCTCAAACTGAGTGGTGGCCATGTGGTAGTCTTTGCCTTCGGTGGTGTATTTGCTCCTGTAAAACCCGCGCATCTTGTCATTTAAAATTCCACGGAAAACCAGGGTTAATTTTGTTTTGCCGGCGGGAACAAAAATGGGAAATGAAAAAGTGACTGTTTCCCGCTTTTTGTCATAGGAAATCCTTCCGAATATTTTTTCGCCGTTCACAGCTATGTCCACGGTATTTACCTCTATCTCTTTGGAATGCAGGGTAACAGACTTCGTTTTTTTTAGAACAGAGATGGTGATTTTCTCAATGCCGGAGAAAGTGAAATTTTCCAGATCCGGGCGGAGCTCCATGTCGTATTCTATAGGAATGATATTTTTCGAAAGGCGGACCCCGCCTCTTCGGCGGGCAGGATTTTTCTTTTGCATGAAGAAATGTTACCATATAAGGGTGGAAACCCAAAACGACTACCAGAGTTACACGATAAAGACCGCCGGGTTCGAGGGTCCTTTTGGATTGCTCCTCGCCCTCGTGGAGAAGCGCAAGCTTTTCATCAACGACGTTTCCCTGGCGGAGGTAACCGAAGAATATCTGCAATATATAAATAAAATGGGCGGGCGGAGTCCCGCCGAAGTCTCCAGCTTTGTGCTCGTTGCGTCCACTCTGCTCCTGATAAAATCAAAATCACTTTTGCCTAACCTGGACCTGACTTCCGAGGAAGAAGGAGACATAAAAAATCTGGAAGAGAGGCTGAGGTTATACGAGATTTTTACCAGGCTGGGAGGCAACATAAAAAGCAATTTCGGAAAGAGGATAATTTTTGCCCCGCTTGAACGCAAAAACAATGTTTTAGTTTTTCTGCCCGACGAACAAATTACCGCGGAATCCATGATGGCTTTCGCCAAGGATACCCTCGGGGCGATGCCCAAAAAAGTTTTTCTTCCCGAAGTGGAAGTCCGGAAAGTCATCAGCATCGAAGAGATGATAGACAACCTGACCGAAAGAATCACAAAAACCCTGAAAATGAGTTTCAGAGATTTGCACGGCCGGCCTGCGCAGGCAGGGCAGTTAGGCGCTCCATATACCAAAGAAGAAAAGATAGTTGTCATTGTCGAATTTCTTGCTATGCTGGAGCTTATCAGGCAGGGGATAATGGACGCCACCCAAAACGACAGTTTTGAAGATATTATTATTGAGAAAACTGAAATAACGGAGATAAGCCTGCAATCAAATGAATAACAATTTGGAAAATCAAATCGAAGCAATACTTTTTTTCAAGGGCGAACCCGTTTCACGCAAGCGACTGGGTGAAGTTTTAAAGGCGGGGCAAACAGAAATCAACGAAGCGATTCAAAAACTGAAAGAAAATTTGGCGGGCAGGGGAATAGTGCTGGTGGAAAAAGAAAATGAAATAGCGTTAGGTACCGCTCCGGAATTGAGCAAGCTTATCGAAGACTTGCAAAAAGAAGAATTAAACAAAGAACTTTCCAAGGCCTCACTCGAGACGCTGTCCATAGTGCTTTATAAAAACGGCGCAAGCCGGTCGGAAATAGACTATATCAGAGGAGTAAACTCCAGCTTCACTCTGCGCGCACTATCCATACGAGGACTAGTAGAGAAGACCGTGGACACGAAAGACAGCAGACGTTATATCTATAAACCCAGCCTGGAACTCATATCTTTCATGGGAGTGAAATCTGTGGAGGAATTGCCGGACTGGAGCGAAGTAAACAGCGGTATCGAAGTAGCGGCCAAAAATTTAGAGGAAGAATTAAAAGCGGACAATGAACTCCCAAGTTAAAACTTGCCAGAACTGCAAAAAAGACTTTACGATAGAGCCCAACGATTTTGGATTTTACGAAAAGATAAACGTTCCGCCTCCGACCTTTTGCCCGGAGTGCAGATTGCAGCGCAGGCTGGTGTGGAGGAATGACTTGAGTTTTTACAACCGCTCCTGCGATTTATGCCGAAAGAAAATAATCTCTTTATATCATCCTGAAAAACCCCTTACCGTTTATTGCAATAAATGCTGGTGGAGCGATAAGTGGGACCCAAAAAGCTACGGGAAGGATATTGATTTTTCTCGGTCATTTTTTGAACAGTATAGGGAGTTGCAGGATAAAGTTCCGTTACCGGCTTTATTTAATGATGACGGGGTAGGCAGCGTGAATTGTGAATATACCCAAAACACTACATTTGCCAAAAATTGTTATATGGGCGCGATGTCGTGGAAAGGCGACTATATTATGTACTACTACCACATTGACGGACCGGAAGCGCGCGATTGCTTAGATGTGCTTGATCTTTTTGGTTACACAGAAATTATTTATGATTCAGTGTGCCTAGACCATTGTTATAACTGCCGAAACTGTTATTACTCGAGCGGGCTTACAGATTGTTCATTTTGCTATGATTGCAAGGGATGCTCCAGCTGTTTTATGTGTGTGAATCTGAGAGAGAAAAAATATTGTATTCTAAATAAGCAGTATACAAAAGAAGAGTACGAAAAAATAATCAAAAGTTATCGGCTGGACACTTATTCCGGCATGGAGCGTGCTAAAAAAGAATTTGCGGAGTTTCTTTCAAAACAAATAAGAAGGTTCGCTTATTTTAAAAATAGTACTAATTGCACGGGAGACGTATTATTTAATTGTAAGAATGTAAAAGATAGTGCGTGGGCCATTGACTGCGAAGACGTGCGTTTTTTGATGAGGGGGACCGCAATAAAAGACTGCTATGATCTTACCCCGGCAGGAGAAGGTTCACAATGTTACGAGGGGTTGACGCCAGACCATGATTTTCAAGTTTATTTTTCAATATATTCCTTAAAAAGCCAGGAATTAAGTTATGTAGAGAATTGTCACTCATCCAAACATCTTTTTGGATGTTCAAGTATCAAACACGGCCAATATTGCATTTTGAATAAAGAATACACAAAAGAAGAGTATTTTAAATTGCGCGACAAGCTTATAGAGCACATGAAAACAACGGGGGAGTACGGAGAATTTTTCCCAAGCGCAATGTCCCATTTTGGCTACAACGAAACTATGGCGCAGAATTATTTCCCTTTGTCAAAAGAAGAAGCAACTAAAAAAGGCTTTAAGTGGTGGGATAAAGTACAAAAAACTACCGGGAAAGAAACAATAAAAATAGAAGAAATCCCCGATTCTATTCTCGATATTTCAGACTCCATTTTAAACGAAGTATTTTCATGCAATAAATGTGGAAGGAATTATAAAATTGTACGAAACGAACTGCTGTTTTACAAAAAACACCTGGTTCCGATTCCTCGCAAGTGTTTTTATTGCAGGAACAACGAACGCTGGAAATTACAAAGACCCTTCAAGCTCTGGCACCGAAAGTGCATGAATGAAGGGTGCGCCAATGAATTTGAAACAAGCTATGCGCCGGAACGTCCGGAGAAAATTTATTGTGAAAGTTGCTATAACAAAGAAGTTTATTAAGTTCTAATGTTCTAACGAACTATAGAATAAAATCACAGGCACTCAGAGTTGATGCCGAGCACGTAGTCGTTAATTAGATTTAGACTAGGTACGTATTCATCCCCATCAAAACCGGCGATGTCGGCAGCTGTGATAAGGTCCTTGTAATCCTTCGTAAATGTTTTTGCGAGAGGCAGGTAAGACCAGTGCCACTTTTCTTCATTGTAGCCTGTCGGGCGGAGGCTACCTTTTAAAGTGTAAACTTGGCAAAAACCAAAACCGAAAGCGTTTTCCACAAGCCAGGCATATATCTGTTTTCCTTTTTCTGTTTCGAAATAGTAAGGGACAGTCATGTTTACATCTATGTCCGTGCCCCAATGATGTCTAGAAGTACCCGGAACCGCGCTGTATTCCAGAATTTTCAAAAATCTTTCCTGTCCATCCGGGATGGATTTACTTAGATTTTTTCCATCAACCAAAGTCGCGCCACCCCATTTTTTATTCCAAATATCTTTTTGATAGTCAAAATTTCTCGCAGCCGAAACTATCGCAAGTTCTATCTTGTCTTTTTTCGCCGCTTCCGCCATTTCTAAGAACGCATAGAGTGCTTCTTTTCTCAAATAGATTTTATAGCCCGAGAAATTATATTCTGTCGGAACCGGAGCAAAATCTTCCCTTGCCGAGGGGTCGAACTCTCCGAGCAGGTAAACTCTCTTCTCCGCGTCTTCTTTCGCTTTCTCTTGCGCGAGTTCAGCCGCTTGAATCCTTTCCGCTTCCATCTCCTTGTTTCTTTGCTGGGTTGCGGATACGGACGAGTACGCCATTATGGCTCCCACGACGAGGAGAAGCACCAAAGGAAGCATGAATTTTGAAGTGTTTTTTAGCATCCCATACGAAAATATATAATAATGTTTGCTTATACCTCTACGAAAATTTAGTGATATTTCGTACGGGACACGCTTCCGAACAATATCACACTGATGCATTTTAATCAAAAAAGATATATATTATATGTATAATCCCGAACCAGAGTAAAGCTCAGTACGGGACAAGTTCCGGCTTATGAAGTATGAATCAAAAACTATAACATGTCAGAATTGTCCCGATTTTAATAAGTCGAGGATCCACGATGCCTTAGAAAAGGCATCGGGACAAAAAATTTATGGAGTATAAATCACAAAATGTGGTTTGTCAAAATTGTAAAGGCGAATTTGTGATCGAGCCGGACGATTTCGGATTTTATGAAAAAATTGACGTGCTTGTCCCTAAAATCTGTCCGGATTGCAGGGCTCAGCTCAGATTGTCATTCAGGAACGAAAGAAGTTTTTATAAACGTCCGTGCGATAACTGCAAAAAAGATATTGTATCCACTTTTAGTCCCAACAAGAACTATCCCAGCTGGTGTCCGGAGTGCTGGTGGAGCGACAAACTAGATGGTAAAAATTATGCCCAGGATTATGATGCCAATAGACCTTTTTTTGAACAATTTAACGAACTCTGGCATAAAGTTCCCAAACCAGCGCTCGTCTCTACCAGAGATGTCAATTGCCACTACCTTAATTTGGCTGCAGACAACAAAAACTGTTACCTTATAATTGAAAGTTCAAATAATGAGAACTGCATACATTGTTACTGGATTCAGCTTTCCAAAGATTTGGTTGATTGTTCTTTTACCAACAAGGTGGAACTTTCTTACGAAGTAGATGATTGTTACGATTGTCATTCTCTAACCTATTCTAAAAGTTGTTATAACTGTTTAGACAGTTCGTTCTTACTTAACTGCAGGGGGTGCACGAGCTGTCTCGGCTGTATTAATTTAAGAGAACAGAAGTATAATATTTTTAATCAACAGTACACCAAAGAAGAGTACGAGAAAAAAATTAAATCTTACAAATTAAATACTTATTCCGGCGTGGAAAATTTTAAAAAGGAATTCGAGAATTTTATAAAAGAAAAACCAAGGAAATTTGCAGAAATTACAAACGCCGTTAACTCTACCGGCAACTACATGACCAATGTAAAGAACAACAGAAACTGCTTTCATTCCTATGAAGCCGAAGATAATGCTTACTCGGTGCATGTATGGCGCGGAGCTAAAAACTGCATGGACTGCAACACCGCGGGGCGGTCTGCCGAACTTGTCTATAATAGCCTCAATGAAGGACAGCAGATCGCAAACGTTACGTGCTGTTCTTTCTGCTGGGGTTCACAATTTATGGAATATTGTTTTAATTGCCCCAGTTCAAATAACTGCTTTGGATGTACCGGCCTCATAAAAAATTCTTACTGTATTTTGAATAAGCAATACACTAAAGAAGAGTATAAAAAATTACGCGCGGAAATTATTACGAAAATGAAACAGGAAGGAATATACGGCGACTTTTTCCCAAAAGAATTATCTCCTTTTGGCTACAACGAATCATCGGGCGTAGATGAATTTCCCCTCACTAAAGAAGAAGCGATAACGCAGGGATTTAAGTGGGAAGATACCGAGCGGGGAACCTATGGCAAAGAAACTATCAACTGGAAAACATTCCCAGACTCAGTATCTGACTTACCTGCGGATTTTGACGTAAATAAAGAGGTTTTTTTATGCATTACCTGCAATAAAAATTATAGGGTAATTCCCGACGAGCTTTCTTTTTATAAGAGGATGGAAATTCCAATTCCCAGGAGTTGCCCGGAATGTCGCCATGTAAAGCGTTTTAGAAACAGGGGACCAAACAAGCTCTGGCACAGATCCTGCATGTGCGATACTAAAAACCACGGGCATAAAGACAAATGTCCTAATGAATTTGAAACCTCATACGCCCCAGACCGTCCGGAGATCGTGTATTGTGAAAAATGTTATCAACAGGAAGTTTATTAACATTTCCCCTTCTCTGGGAGAAGGGGAAAGACCAGCATGGAACATAAAAGTGAAACAAAAAAATGTCAGAATTGTAAAGGCGAATTTGTGATCGAGCCGGACGATTTTGGGTTTTATGAAAAGATAAACGTACCTCCGCCGACTTTTTGCCCGGAATGCAGGATGATAAGGCGGCATTCATGGAAAGACAGCATATCTATTTATTCTAGAAAATGCGAGTTATGCGGAAAATCCGTAGTATCTATTTACGCCCCAGACTCCGATATAGTCATTTACTGCAATAAATGCTGGTGGAGCGATAAGTGGGATCCTAAAAGTTATGGTGTCGACTACGACTTCTCACGGCCATTTTTCTCACAGTTCCGCGAACTTTTAAGTAAAGTTCCGCATATGTCAGTAGTAAATGATGATGGTATAGCAAGCCTAAACTGCGAGTATGCACATGATTGGTGGTTTTCAAAAAATTGTTACATGTGTTTTGGCGGATGGTTTGTTGAAAATATAATGTACAGTTTTAATATTATTGCCGGTAAAAACATGATGGATTGCCTCGATATTATGACGGATATGGAATGGGCCTATGAATGTGCCAATGCGGGACGGTCTCTTAATTTAAAATATTCTACTCAATGCAAGGCTTGTATCGATTCGCAATTTCTTCTGGATTGTAGAGACTGCTCCAACTGTTTTATGTGCACTGGTCTTCGCAGTAAAAAATATTTTTTTAAAAACAAACAATACAGCAAAGAAGAATATGAAAAAATTTTAGAGAGTTATAAACTAGATACATTTTCCGGAGTGGAAAAGGCGAAAAAGGAGTTTGAGGATTTTGTCTTAAAACAGCCGCGAAGGTATAGCGACATATTCAACAGCACCCCAAACTGTACAGGCAATAATATTTTTCGTTGCAAGAATGTAAAAAATTCTTTTGGAGCAAGAAAAAGTGAAAATAGCAGGTATCTTGACTGGAACGTAGATACTAAAGATTCATACGACCTTACCACGTCTGGGATATTATCGGAAAGTTACGAAGGATACGTGGTCGACCACTCTCAAATGAACAGGTTCGGGATTTTTTCCGTTAAAAGCCAAGATATCCAATATACTCAACATTGCCACAACTGCAAGCATGTTTTTGGATGTGTTGGACTCCGGAATGCTAACCACTGTATTTTTAATAAGCAATATACAAAAGAAAAATACGAGAAACTAGTTCCCAGAATAATCAAACAAATGAATGAAATACCTTATATTGATAAAATTGGCAATGTGTATAAGTACGGAGAATTTTTCCCGACAGAACTTTCGCCGTTCGGATATAACGAAACTTTTGCATTTGAATATTTTCCGCTTGAAAAAAAAGAGGCTATAGCCAAAGGATATAATTGGCAGGATAATACTCAGCTTACCACCGGCAAGGAAACCCTAAAAGCGGATAGTATTCCCGATAGCATTGATAATATTAATGAATCAATACTAAGTGAAATCCTGGCCTGTATAGAGTGCGGTAGAAATTATAAAATAGTTCAAAATGAATTAAATTTTTACAAAAAAATGAGCATTCCAATTCCTAGAAAGTGTTTTTATTGTCGTCATAAGGCACGGCTCGCGTGGCGAAACCCCTTCAGGCTTTGGCATCGTATATGTATGTGCAATAAGGAAAATCATTTTCATGGAGGAGGGAAGTGTGAGGTAGAATTTGAAACTCCATATGCTCCTGAAAGGCAGTTGATTGTTTACTGCGAAAAATGCTACCAGGCAGAAATGTATTGAGGTTTCTTGCCGCATGTCTGACTTGTGGGGATAAATTTGTTATAATTAAGAAATGCTTTTGAATCTTGTTAAAATTTCGATACCAACGGCCTTTGCCTTTTTTTTGGGCCTGATGCTCACCCCTATTGCCACCCATTTTTTCTATAAATATAAGATGTGGAAAAAATATTCCAGAAACGGGGGAGTAGTATCCGATGATTTCCATAAAATTCATAACGAAAAAGATGAACTCAAAACTCCCCGGGTAGGAGGCATTATCATCTGGCTGTCGGTTCTCATAACGACGCTAGTTTTTTATTTTGTAGCAAATTTCTTTCCTTCTACCGAATCCGCAAAAATGAATTTCCTGTCACGAGGGCAGACGCTGATACCTTTCTTCACTTTACTCCTAGGATCGCTTATCGGGCTATGGGATGACCTGATACAAATATACGGCCATGGCAAGTTCGCTCGCGACGACAAGTCCTGGCGAAACTGGAAAATTATCCTAGTATCCGCAATGTCCTGCCTGATAGGCATTTGGTTTTTTTACAAGCTCGGCATGGATTCTTTCCATATTCCTTTCGGGGGAGAAATTTATATTGGGGCTCTTATAATACCTTTTTTCATGCTGGTATCCCTGGCGACTTTTTCCGGAGGAGTGATAGACGGCATAGACGGCCTCTCCGGCGGGGTACTTGCTTCTATTTTCGGGGCTTATAGCTTTATCGCTTTTGCGAATAACCAGATAGATATCGCCACTTTTTCCGGGGTTATTACCGGTGCCTTGCTTGCCTTCCTTTGGTTCAATGTCCCGCCCGCCAGGTTTTATATGGGAGAAACAGGCATAATGGGCCTCACGATTACTCTAGCGACCTTAGCCTTTATGACAGATTCCGTCCTGGTTCTGCCTGTCGTGGCATTTCCTCTGGTCATCACCTCAGCCTCGGTGATACTGCAATTGGGCTCAAAAAAGTGGAGGGGAGGGAAGAGGATTTTTAAACTCGCGCCCATTCACCACCATTTTGAAGCCATGGGCTGGTCATCGTACAAAGTCACTATGCGTTTTTGGATACTTTCCGTGATATTCGCGGTGGTCGGTATAATTTTAGTCATTATCAGCCGCTAAATGAATCCCGTTAGAGGTCACATGGTTTGTTATTTGCAGTAATGTAGAAAAAATAATTGATGTTGAAAATTTTGATTAAAAATAATATAACTACGGAAATGCAGAAGCATTTCCTACCTCTAATGGGATGAAGGAAAAAAGAGTTGACAGATTTTTTTTAATAATAATTTTTATTCTGATAATTTTTGGTGTGGCCATGTTCATATCGGCTTCCCTCGGGGTGTTGGCCAAAAACGAAAAAACTTTCTATTCCATACTTTTCAGCCAGCTTGTGCTCGGACTCGGACTTGGGCTCATCCTCATGTATATTTGCTCAAAAATAAATTACAAATTCTGGCGTAATTTTTCCTTCCTGATATTCATAGGTTCCATACTTTTGACCGCCGCGGTTTTTATTCCCGGCTTCGGTTGGAGCCACGGAGGTGCGCAAAGATGGCTGGAGGTGGGGCCGGTATCGTTCCAGCCCGTTGAATTTCTGAAATTTGGCTTCGTGATTTATTTCGCCGCTTGGCTATCTTGGGTAAAGACGAGAGTCGAAGACTTTAGGTTCGGGATGTTGCCGTTCGGGATTATGATCGCGGTCATAGCTTTTATTTTGCTCAAGCAACCGGACACAAAAAGTTTCATTTTGATAACAATAACGGGTATTTCCATGCTTTTTCTTTCCGGAGTCTCGCTTAAATATATTTTCGGCGCGGGACTAGGCGTGGCGTGCCTTCTAGCCACTCTCGTTTATTTTACGCCGTACTTGCAAGAAAGAGTAAAAACTTTTATCGACCCGGCAAAGGACTCCCAGGGCTCTTCGTATCAGATACAGCAGTCGCTCATAGCTCTCGGCTCCGGCGGGGTTTTTGGGCGGGGCTTCGGCCAAAGCGTCCAGAAGTTCAGCTACCTGCCCGAGCCGCAGGGAGATTCGATATTTGCCGTTACGGGAGAGGAGCTCGGGTTTGCTGGGGCGTTCGCAACTATATTTTTTTACATGCTTTTTCTCCTGCGCGGGTTTCGCATAGGGGGGCGGGCTCCTGATTTATTCGGTGGACTTTTGGTCTACGGAATTGTTATACTCATTACAGTGCAGTCTTTTATGCACATTGCGTCCGTGACGGGAGTTTTCCCTCTTACTGGAGTGCCGCTGGTTTTCATGAGCCAAGGGGGGACTTCTCTTATGGTATATCTGATGGCTGTCGGCATCGTGTTTAATGTTTCGAAATTCCAGCGTCCCGCTTAGTCGACGGTTGCGCGACATGATTTCGCAAAATCAAAAATTTATGAAAATAGTCTTTGCGGGCGGGGGTACGGGCGGACACTTTTACCCCATCATCGCCGTTGTGCAGAAAGTAAACCAAATAATAGACAAGGAGCATATTATCGGAGCGAAACTCTACTTTATTTCCGATAGCCCGTATGACAAGCAGGTGCTCTCGGAAAACGGCCTTTTGTACGAAGAAATAAGCGCCGGGAAAGTGCGCACTTATTTTTCTTTGAAAAATTTTACGGACATATTCAAGAGCTTTTTCGGAATCGTTAATGCGATATATAAATTATTCTCCATATACCCCGACGTGATTTTCGGCAAAGGCGGGTACGCCTCTTTTCCGACTATTTTCGCGGCCAGGATTCTCGGGATTCCCGTTTTGATACACGAATCTGATTCTTCTCCCGGCCGGGTAAACCGCTGGGCGGGACACTTTGCGAAAAAAGTAGCTGTATCCTTTGGAGAGGCCGGCGAGTATTTTCCAAAAGGGCGCACGGCCTGGACTGGTCAACCCATCAGGCAGGAGATAGAGCATCCCGCGCCCAAAAGCGAAGCGTTGCAATATTTCAAACTTGAATCCGAAATGCCCGTAATTTTAATCCTCGGAGGCTCCCAAGGAGCGGAACTGATAAATAACACGATTTTGGACGCGTTGCCCAGGCTTACAAAAAATTTCCAGATTATACATCAGACCGGAATTAAAAACTTTTCTATAACCGCCGGGCAGGCTGATGTCATTCTGACCGACAACGAATCCAAGTCCAGGTACATGCCTTTCGCTTTCCTCAATCCTCTCCAGATGAAAATGGCGGCTGGAGCCGCGAGCATTATAGTCTCCAGGGCAGGATCAACCTTGTTTGAAATTGCTTCGTGGGGAGTGCCGTCCATACTGGTGCCGTTCAAGAGTTCGCATGCTGACCACTCCATAAAAAACGCTTTTAATTACGCGCGCGCGGGAGCCTGCAGTGTAATAGAAGAGGCGAATCTTACCGCAAATATCGTAAGCTCGGAAATCGAAAGGATAACGGAAGACAAACCCGGCTACGAGCAAATGAGGCGGAGCGCCGTAGCTTTCAACAAGCCCGGTGCCGCGGAAAAGATAGCCCGCGAACTGGTAGACATAGCTTTGAGCCACGAGTCCCGCTAGAATACAAAATAATGAATTAGTATCCCGAAATACCTATAAAATAAGGGTTTTATTTCTATTGACTTTAATTTCAATATATGATATACTATAAATTGAAAGGAGATGTGAAGGTGCATACGCGCCACGGATTTCTGAAAGTATTTCGAACACCCCGGGTCTAACTTCTTTTGTTCAAAGCGAAGAAAAAGCTCCAAAAGTGAACGACATGCCTTCGAAATCCATCGCCCGCGGCGGGACTTGCCCCTACGGCGGCTTGATCTCGCAAATGTAGTACCTGACCCCCGAGGGGTCACCTCGCTCCTTCACGGAGCGACGATGTGATCCCCCGGGGGTCGCCAAAAAGGTCGGTGTACGAGACCGGCCTGCCCAGAGCCAACAGCCAACGGAGAACAACCGCCTAGAGCGACAACTGTATCTCGACCGGCACCATGGCCCGTGGCAAGTGGGATGACCTCACCGCTCTACGCAGGAGTGAAACTCTGCGGATCCCGCCTCTTCGCGACATCGTGTCGAGGCGGTTTTCTTTTTATATACGTACAAATAGAGTTTTAGAATTTTCTCAATAAGTGCTAAAATGGCTTTATGCCGGAAAATAAAGTCATTACAAGGTTTGCCCCGAGTCCTACGGGCTTTATGCACGTGGGTGGAGTGCGCACGGCGCTTTACGCCTGGTTACTCGCGCGCAAGAATAACGGAAAATTCATTTTGCGTATTGAAGATACGGATAAAGAGAGGGAAGTCGAAGGCTCTATTGAACACATCGAGCAGTCTCTAAAATGGCTCGGCCTTAACTGGGACGAAGGTCCGGATATAGGAGGGCCACACGCGCCGTATATACAGTCCGAAAGGTTGGAAAAGTATAAAGAATACGCAAATATTTTAATCAAAAAAGGTTTTGCTTACGCGGACCCGTATACGGAGACGGAGATTGAAGATTTCCGGAAAAAAGCCGAAGCCGAAAAGAGGGCTTTTTTGTACCGAGAGCACAGGCCGGAAAATCCGCCCGCGTGGGACGGCACAAAGCCATTGCGCTTCAAGGTTCTCGAATTAAAACGCATGGCGTGGAGCGATATCATCTGGGGCGAGCTATCCGCGGGACCCGAAGCGCTAGATGATTTTATTTTAATCAAAAGCGACGGATACCCGACTTATAATTTTGCCCATATTGTGGATGACATAGAAATGGGCGTGACTCACGTGATGCGCGGTCAGGAGTTCATAGCCTCCACTCCGAAATTTTTATCCATATACGAAGCTCTCGGTATAGAGCCTCCTTTGTTCGCTACGACGCCGCCGATCATGGCTGCGGACGGAAAAAAGAAGTTGGGCAAGCGGGACGGGGCGAAAGATATTTTAGATTATGAAAAGGAAGGCTACTTGCCGGAAGCCATGATTAACTACCTCGCATTTTTGGGCTTTAATCCGGGGGGAGAAAAAGAAGTTTATACCCGGGAGGAATTGATTTCCGTTTTTGACCTTAGTAAGGTCCAGCGTTCCGGCGCGCAATGGAATGACGACAAGCTCGATTGGCTAAACAAAGAACACATGAGGCTACTTCCGACCGAAGAAATTCAAAAAAATATTTTAGAAAGGCTGCCGGAAGCCATGCGTGAAAAAAAACTCGTGCCGATAATTTTTGAAAGAATTTCAAAATGGGAAGATATAAGGGAGATGCTACAAAGAGGGGAGCTGGATTTCTTTGTTGCTGCTCCGGAGTACCCGAGGGAAAAATTAATTTTTAAAAACACGCCGCCCGAAAAGATAAGTGAAAATCTGCACCTGGCTATCTCCGCGCTCATGGAGCTCGGCGAAGATGATTTTACGGAAGAAAATATTAAAAATACCTTAATGAAAGTAGCCGAAGGTCTCGAAAGCAGGGGAGAGCTCCTGCATCCGGTGCGCTACGCCCTGTCCGGCCTCGACAAATCCCCCGACCCGTTTACTATCGCATCTATCCTAGGTAAAAATGAAACAATTTCCCGCTTACAAAAAGCTGTTTAGTTCCATAATTTTTGGAATTTTGCTTATAATTTTACTTGTTATTCCACCTCCTCGGTGGATCGCCGATGAGGCGATTTCTTATGCGGAGACTGCCACGGAGATTAGGGATAAGATAAACCAAAGAAGCGCGGACATAGCGGAGATAGAAAGGCAGATAAAAGAATACCAGGCGGAGCTGAATTCTCTCGGAAAGCAAAAAGATTCGCTGAGCGTTTCCATAAAGCAGTTGGATATTACCAAGAAAAAGCTTGATGCGGACATATCGCTTACTCAAAACAAGATAGCCAAAACGAACTTGCAGATACAAAATTTGACCGGCGACATAGGAGACAAAGAAATTTCTATCCAGACCGGGAACAACTCCATAAAGAACGAGATTAGAAATTTAAACGAATACGAGGATGAAACGTTCATAGAAATGCTGCTTTCGAACGATGATTTTTCCGTGGTTTGGAACGATATAGACAATATGGCTACGGTGCGGGAGAGCATGAGAGAGCATATCGCCAGGCTGAAAGAAACCAAAACGGCGCTCGAAGACACACGGACCGAAACAATCGAAGCAAAGAACGAGTTGACCAGGCTGAAGACCCAGCTTTCCGACCAGCAAAAAATAGTCATCCAAAATACAAAAGAAAAGAACAAGCTCCTGGCACAGACAAAAAACAGCGAAACGAGCTATCAGAAGTTGGTTCAGTCTCAGCTGGAGAAAAAAATTGCCTTTGAAAAAGAACTGGAAGATTTTGAATCGCAGCTGAAATTTATCTTAGACCCGTCCAAGATACCGTCCGGCCGAGTTCTGAGCTGGCCGCTCGATAATATATTTGTAACCTCGCCATATGCGCCCAGGTGGGGAGGCTTCCACCGAGGGACTGATTTCCGGGCGGCGGTGGGCACCCCGGTAAAATCAGTGGCAGACGGCGTGGTCAAAGGGTTCGGGGATACGGATATATGTTGCCCCAAAGCATCTTTTGGTAAATGGATACTCATCGAGCACAACAATGGCCTTTCGAGCACATACGCGCACCTTTCCCTTATCAAAGTCTCAGCCGGACAAAAGGTAGGGAGGGGCACCGTAATAGGCTATAGCGGGAATACCGGGTCTTCTACGGGTCCGCACCTGCACCTGTCCTTATACGTATCAAGCGGGGTAAAAGTGGACTCATTTGCCAGCAAGTCTTACCCGGGGAAAACGCTGACCCAGCCAATCTCAGCTACGACGGCCTATCTGGACCCGATGCGCTATCTGCCTTCCTTGTAGAAATAAAATATGATAAAATAATATTATGAATAACAAACAAGGTGGGTTTTTGGAAATAATAGTTCTTATTATAATTGCCTTGCTCATAATGAAGTACTTCGGGATAACCGTCTCCGGAGTTATTAATTGGTTCCAGACTTTTTTCGCGAGCGTCTTAAGATAACCACTTGTAAATGACCCTTCAGTAAAATTCAGGGTCATAGTGAGTAAAACCGAACTATGAAAATTTTTAATAAAAAGGCCGGTGTAAGCATACTAGGGCTCCTAATCCTGGCCGGGATCGTGATTTTGGTGCTGAAATACATGCAAGTGGACATACAGGTCGTGGCCGAGAACTCTACCGGGCAGGAAAATATCAACAACTTCGGGGAAGTGGTCAAAAATTTCTGGGATACGTATATAGTGCGATTTTGGGATGATATTTGGACTCCGCTCTTCTGGAAACCTTTTATGGAGGGCATGAAGAACTCCAACAGCCTTCTTAACAATTTCAACAACTCCTTGCCTCAGGTGGATTTTGGACAATAGCCGGGGAAGTGCCCCTGAGCCTCATTGCTCTAGGGAGCATGTCTAAAACATATATTGTGCGACACGCCTCTGTATTATAAATATGGCTAGAAAAGCTATCCCCTATACATATCTGCCTTTATCTTCTCCAATTCCTCAATAACTTTTTCATCGGTAATTTTTATGAAGCGCGGGAAAGTTTTTTCTCCTGCCTGCGCAGGCAGGTCTTTCACAACATCCCCCATAAACATATCGAGCGGTCTGAGGACAAAAAACTTGCCGGACTTAAAGGCGGAGCTTTCGTATATTGGCAAATAGATGGCCATATTGGCATCTTCGGGCCTGCAGTTCTCCTCGCTATGTATCCCCACCCCTATTAGCTCATAGGCGTAATTATTGATAGACAGAGCCGGGTTATGCTTGTAGTGATAGTAGAATCCTTTTTCTGGAACTTTTTCCGGGATTTTCATAAAAATATTTTTAATTACATGATGTTGATAATGTATAACCGGCTTGTTCGGCCTCGTCTTTGGTGTCAAAGTAAACCCGATTTTCATGCTTGATGGTTTTGCCCGCGGAACATCCTAAAGTATAATACTTGCTTCCCCTACTCGATGCGAAATAATATTTGCCTGTCTGCGCAGGCAGGCCCGTGGTGTTTGAATTTTGGACAGCGGAAGTGTTCACGGATTCCGATGCGGAGACGACGTTCGCAGGGCTGGCTGTGTACGCATCCGTATATTCTATCTCTATGCCTGGAGAACCACTTTCTTTGGAAAGTCTGCCCAGCTCAAAAGAGCCCAAGCCCACTAAAATGACAATAACGACTATCAAAGCATCCTTCCCCTTCTCGTTTTCAATGAATTGCTTGATTTTTCCCATATAATTAGTTATACTGTTTTTGTATTTAAATTATATAATAACTAGCTCCTAGAAGCTATAACCTAGAACCTAATTCCATGGCACATAGAAAAGCTGGCGGTACCGCCAAAAACTTAAGAGACTCAAACCCAAAATACCTCGGTATTAAGCTTTCGGACGGCCAGATGGCCCAATCAGGCTCTATAATCGTCCGACAGCGTGGTACGGCAATAATGGCGGGCACAAACGTATCCGTAGGCAAAGATCACACTCTTTTCGCCCTAAAGCCCGGTATCGTAAAATTTGGCTCAAAACGCAAAACCTCCTTCCACGGTAAGACCGCGGTCAAGAAAGTAGTAAACGTAACCTAACTAAAAAATCCCCGACAAGGGGATTTTTTATAGCTTTCCTACTATAAGCTTAAACGAAGATTTCTTGCCTTTAATCTCTATCGGGATGGTAAACTCCCCTGTTGCCTTTATCGGTTTCTGGAGAACAATAAAATCCGGGCTTATGTCCACGCGATGCTGGGTC
The DNA here is from genome assembly GCA_036517215.1 of Minisyncoccota bacterium. Lineage (GTDB taxonomy): Bacteria > Patescibacteriota > Minisyncoccia > Phycocordibacterales > UBA9973 > UBA9973. Next base: position 32,013 of record DATDXF010000015.1, read on the forward strand.
TTCATCTCTTCGGCGAGCTTCCTGCTGTGGATCCCTGAAAACAAGTGCCCTTTCTCGTCGGTGTTTGCCTGCATGGTAAGCACTTTGCCTTTTATTTCTTCCAGATTCTTCATCAGCAGTTCTTCCTGTATCTTATTTTCAATTTCTATGTTATTTTTTCTTTTTTCAAGCTCGGTAACGGCACTCGGAGTCGCCATCTCCGCCAGCTTGCGTGGAAACAAAAAATTCTGGGCGTAGCCGTCGTTTACTTCCTTCATATCGTGTCTCCTCCCTACTTTCGGCACATCTTGTAAAAAAATGACTTTCATCGGTTTGCTTATTTTTGCAATAATAATTCCACGGCTTTGTTTAGTTGAGCGTCGATTTTAGCGTCCAAGTCTTTCTGGGTAACTTCCACTTTGTAGTCGGGGGTCAGGCCTTTTTCGGAAATCGAAGTGCCGTTAGGTGTCAGCCATTTCGCCACGGTAAGCTTTAAAAGCGTGTCCGGAGTAAGCTTTATGACTTCCTGCACGGAGCCTTTTCCGAAACTTTGTTCGCCGACAAGGGTGGCCTTTTTGTGGTCCTGCATGGCTCCGGCCAGAATTTCCGAAGCCGAAGCCGAACCGCCGTCAATTAGGATAACGAATTTAAGCTTGTCGTTAAATATGTCGTACCCCTTGCTCCTGTATACGTCTTCTTTTTTCTTCTCTCCATAATCTTCGGTCACTACTGTTTTGCCGGTTGGGAGGAACCAGCTCGCCATGTTTACAGCTGAGTCTAGGTATCCACCCGGATTACCACGAAGGTCGAGCAAAAGCTTGTCTGTCTTCGCGTCCACGAAACCTTTCATCGCTCCGCGGAAAAGCCTTGATGCGTTAGAGTCAAAATTGTAGAGTTTTATGACAAAAATTCCGTCAGGGCGGAGCTCGGTGTCGAGCGTCGGTATGCTCACAACGTCGCGGACAATTTTTATCTCTCTTGGTTGCTTCTCACCTTCCCGGAAAATAGTAAGGGTTACTGTAGTCCCCTTTGGTCCGCGTATTAATTTAATCGCTCTCTCTATCGTCAAGTCGGTGGTAACGGTATTGTCTATTTTTAAAATTTTGTCGCCGGATTTGATATTGGCTCTGTAAGCGGGAGTATCTTTAAGTGGAGCAATCACTGTAAGCACTTTGTCTTTCATTCCCACCTCCATTCCTATTCCTTCAAAATTACCGGATATTACTTCGGCAAAGGATTTTGCATCCTCAGGCTTAAAAAAAACGCTGTAGGGGTCGTTTAATGAGCTCACAAGGCCGGAAATGGCCCCGTAAATCCTTTCCTGATTGGTTATTTTGCTTGCGTTCGGAGATTTTTCATTTATAGTATTCCAGGCTTCCCAGAATGAGGAAAAGTCGGCGGTGATCTCTACGGCAGTTTCTTTTCCAGTTATGCCCGTGATTTTTTCTATGGCAGGCCTGTTGCTCGCGCCCGTGAGTACACCAAAACTAAAAAAAACCACTATAAGGAAAGCAATTATTGCATATTGTCTTTTTTTGGAAAATTTTTCCATATATTACATGTCTTTTTCGCTTTGCCTCGTTTCTACGATTAGTTCTTCTTCCATCACTTCTATTTCTTCGGCACTCCCCTGCCCCTCCGGGTTTCCTTTTTCCGCTTCCCTCGGCCGTAGCTCGTCCACGGGCGAGGCTTTGAAATTATTATTCTCTCTGAAGTTATCAAAAGTCTTCTTTCTTTTTTCTTTGGCTTTGTATTCGCTGTAAAGGGTGTAACTGAAATATACGAGGACAAGCCCGGATAAGGTCGTCAAGACGTCTTTCCATGAATACGGAAATCCGGTATATGGTATTATCGTTACCCAGATGCCTAAAAATAAAAGTATTCGTGCTTTTCGCATAGGTATATTGTAGCAAAAAATGGAAACAAAAGGCAACTTACTCGAAGTATTCCGGTGTATTTACCGACATCCAGTCCAAAAGCTCACGCATTACCGATGATGCGCCTACACTGTTTGTGTTTGGTCCGGCTTCCATCATTATGGCAAATGCGTATTTCGGGTTTTCGTATGGGAAAAATCCTATTACCCAAGAGTTTACTTTATTCTTATTGACTCCGAGCTGAGCCGTACCGGTCTTGGCGGCAACCTCCACATAAGGCACATTGAGCGAAGCGGCAGTGCCGAAAGTTACCGCGTAGCGCATCCCCTGGTGCACCGTATCAAAATACTCCTTTTTAAAATCCAATGTTGTCACCTGGTTTTCCTTTGCCGTATCTCCGGCAACCAAGTGAGGGGTTAAAAGTTTGCCTCTATTGGCGAGCGCTCCTGTGGCGCGGACAACCCCCATAGGAGTCACTTGGAATCCGTATTGACCTATCGCGGTGTGATAAGTGTCCCCGATTCGCCACAGGTCGCCCTTGAAGTTCGCGGCTTTCCAGGCGGGGCTAGGTATGGTTCCGAATTTTTCATCCGGCAGGTCAATTCCCGTTTTTTCCGCGAACCCGAAAAGCTTTGAGTATTTTTCTATATTGGCGATGCCGAGCCCTTTTTGCCCTTCGAATCCTCCGCCTATTTCGTAAAAATACACGTCAGAGGAAACAGCTATGGCCTCCATCATATTTGTCCAGCCGTTTACCCGCCAGTCTTTGAAAACCGTTTTCTGGTCGGGAAAATATGGGTTTGGGATAGAAATTGAGCCGGTCGAAAGTATCTCTTTATTCGGGTCGATAATTCCTTCAGTAAGCGCGGCTAGGGCAAAAAACGGTTTGACTATAGAGCCCGGAGTGTACAGGCCTGAAATATCGCGGTCCAAAAATACTTTCTTTTTGTCGGTCAGATAGCTTTTTATGGCCTCTGAGTCCTTGCCGAAAGAAAGTATTTCGGAATTATATTCCGGGTAGCTCGTGGAAGTTATTACTTCCCCGTTCCTGGCATCCATGATAACCCCGGATCCGCCAGTAAAGTCCCTGCTTGCGGAAAGGTTCCCGATTAAAGTAAACAACTCTTTTTGTATCCTGGAATCTACGGTTGTAACGAGGTCAGTTCCTTGTTTTGGTGTATTTACGATGTTTTCCGAGTAAATTTTGCCAAGCGCGTCCGTTTCTATGATCTTTGACCCGTTTTCCCCTTTTAACGACTCGTTGTACATTTTTTCCAGGCCGTCTTTGCCAATAAATTCTCCCTGCCAAAAATTTCCCGATTTGTCCCGGCTAGGGTAGCTTACATAGCCTGCAAGATGCGAAAATCCTGGTGACATATAAGCCCTAGTGGGTATGGTGTCGGCGGGGTCTTTTTTATTCCAAACTATCGGAATTTTATTCCTGTCGTATATTATTCCTCTACCGGTAAAAATGATTTCTTTTTGCAGCACGTTGTTTTGGCTTCGGCTGAAGTAGGCTTCGCCCTTATGTATTTGCAGGTAAGCAAGGCGGGTTCCGAAAACCCCGGTGAAAAATAAAAATAAAATACCCAAAGCCAAAATAGTTTTCTTGTGGATGGGGCGCTCTATGCGGCCTTCGAACTGCTGGCGGTCAAAATTCTGCAGGTTTTTTGAGTCCAGAAAAATCTCGTCCGGCTCGACAAAAGAATTTTTATTTTTTATTTTATTTTTTTTGATTATCCTGGTTATCATCTGTTGTGTATGGAAAAGTTAGAATTCTTTTTTACCGTCTCTGCTATTAGCAGCAATATAATGAAAATAAAAAAGGAAACAAAAACCATGCCGGAAAATTCGGGAACGGCGGTTCCGTAGAGCAGGTCCGAAAGCAGAAAGAGCACGGGAGCTTCGAAGAATATTTTAAAATAAATCAGTCCTGCGATGGCAAGGATTACCGACAACCAAAACGGCCAAAAAAGCACGGAAAGCAAAAGTAGAATTACGGCACAAATACGAAGCATCATATAACCTCATATTACATGTTTTCCCAAGAAACTCAAAACAAATTGGAGCTAGAATGTGGATTTTGTTTGCAATTTTCAACATTTTATGGTATAAATAAGATGTCGGAGTTCTTTGACTATTCCCCGCAAGGGGCTATTTCCGCGAAAGCGGACTATTTCGGAGGACTCATGCGTTTGCACTTCAAAGTTGGAGAACTGGAACAGGACGTTGTCGTCCCTAGCTGGGCAGAGCTTTATGCTTTCCAGAATGCCGTGAACATGATTCTGAATCTTATGCGGCGTACTGTTCCTGGGCCGGTCTCTGTGGCGGTATATGTGCCGTCGCCGGACTTCGCAGGGAACCCGCTGTCCATCATCGTCAATGAGGGGAAAATCTTCGAGGGAAGGTTTACCTTCGAGATGGACAAGAGTGGCTTGTCGAAGAAAGACATCGCCAAGCATCTCATCATCATGACGAAGAACAGCCTCGTGTTCCATCGGCAGTTCTCAGAACTGACCGAGAAGGAGTATACCAACATCGTTCAAATCACCGGTACCTACACAGCAGTTTCATAACGCGACGCAGGACTCCGACAATTTCTAGCCGCACTGGGGGTCGCACCTCGGTGCGGCTTTCCTTTTTATTTTTACTTTGAAGCCAGTTTGGACGCAAGGCCTGTGTAGTTTTCCGGCGTAATTTTCAAAAGCTCCCTTTTTACTTTATCTGAAATTTGGAGAGATTTTATGAAATCATGAATATCCGTCAGGGTAATTTTTTTGCCCCGCGTCAGCTTCTTTAATTTTTCATAAGGCATTTTCTCCCCTTCCCTGCGCAGGATTGTCTGTACCGCTTCCGCTATAACTTCCGGGTGATTCCGGAGCTCCTCTTTTATTTTGTCTTCGTTGATGCTTATCATCCTGAGCCCTTTGAGTAGGTACTCATAGGCAACCAAAGAATGCGCAAAAGCCGATCCGAAATTCCTTGCTACCGTCGAGTCCGAAAGATCGCGCTGTAGCCTGGAGACAGGTAGCTTGCGGGCAAAAAATTCAAACATAGAATTTGCCATGCCGAGATTTCCCTCGCTATTTTCGAATTTTATCGGATTGATTTTATGAGGCATGGTGGATGAGCCCACGGTTCCTTCGGCCGGCTTTTGCACTACCCAATCGTCGGAAATATATCTCCACATGTCCTGGTTTAGGTCGAGAAGAATAGTGTTTATACTTCTTATTGTGTCAAAAACCGCTACATAGTTGTCATGGCACTCTATCTGGGTCGTGACCAAGTTCGCTTCCAGTTTTTGCGTGCGGTTTTTGTTGAAACCGTCAATGAATTTCTTGCTGAAAGCCATCCAGTTTACTTTTGGGAAAGCCGCCACGTGTGCGTTGTAGTTTCCCGTAGCCCCATTTAGTTTGGCCTGTATTCTTATGCTTTTTAAGCCTTCCAGCCTTTTCTCAACCCGTGAGCTAAAGACGCGCATTTCCTTCCCGAAAGTAGTCGGGCTCGCGCTCTGTCCATGGGTGCGCGCCAGCATAGGCAAATCCTTGTATTTTTTTGAAAGGGCATCAAGTCCAGAAACCACTTCTTCGATTTTTGGAATCAGAACTTTTTGGAGAGAATCCGAAAGCATAAGCGCGTAGGCGATATTGTTCGTGTCTTCGGAAGTAATCGCAAAGTGAACCCATTCGAGGGCGTCCTTTAGGCTGGTCTCTCCTAGCCGGTCTTTTATATAGTATTCTACGGCTTTGACGTCATGGTCTGTCGCCTTAATATCTTTATAGCCTCTTATCTCGATATCCGAAATTATCTTGGCGTCAGAATCCTCAAGTTCATACAGAGAACGAACCACATCTTTTTCCTTGCCTGACAATTTTCGGAATAATTTTAAATCGGAAAGCGCTATAAAGTATTCTCCTTCCACCATAAGCCGGTATTTCATGAGGGCCTGCTCGCTCATAAATGCGGAGAGAGGTTCCGTATTTTTCGCGTATCGTCCGTCTATGGGTGATATGGAATTTAAGGGCATTTATATGTTTTTTAAATTATTGGTAATTCTTGCCAATGTTGACTGAGAAAAATCGTGGGCGAAAGGCTTGCCTGTTATCGTCTCGTAAATCTCAATATACCTGCGGGAAAGTTCCGCGACAAGCTCGGGCGGAGCCTTAGGCAAAACCTCGTCTTTGTAAGGGTCGCAGTTTTCCTTGAACCATAAGCGCAAAAACTCTTTGTCAAAATATTCCGGCTCCTCGCCTTTGTCAAAGCGCTCGTTATAGCTGCTGGCCTTCCAGTACCGGGAAGAGTCCGGGGTGTGTATCTCGTCAATAAGGATTAGTTTCCCATCGGAATCTATACCGAATTCGTATTTTGTGTCTACCAAAATAAGGCCCTTGCTTAAGGCGATTTCTTGCCCGCGGGTAAATATTTTAGTTGCCTTTTCAGCCATCTCGTTCCATAAATCTTCAGATACTATATTTTCGGATACAATTTCCTTCGGAGTTATAGGCCGGTCATGTTCGTCTGATTTTGTGGTGGGAGTAAGAACCGGCTTATCCAATTTTTGATTTTTCTTTATTCCTTCGGGTAAAACAAAGTTTCCGAAATCCCTCTGTCCATCCTTATACAAAGTCCATAATGAAGTATTTGTGGAGCCGGTAATATATCCCCGTACTACCATTTCTGTCGGGATTACTTTGCATTTTTTCGCGACGACTACGTTGGGGTCAGGGGTGCTTATAACATGGTTTTGAATTATGTCTTTGGTTTCGTTAAACCAAAAAAGGCTGATTTGGTTCAAAATTTCGCCCTTAAAAGGTACTTCCGCAATTTTTCTGTCAAAAGAAGTGTGCCGGTCGGTAGAAATTAGAGTAATGTGACCGGGGGCAATATAAATATCTCGGACTTTCCCTATTTTCTTTTCTCCGAGTTGCGGGAAGTTCGTCTCTACTAATACGTCATCGATATGTTCTTTTATTTTTTCTGTGTCCATAATTTATTTGTAAATAATAATTTTGCCGGGAGTTAGTTTTGATTTTATAGAAATCTGCGGCTCCGGTTCTTGTGTAATTTTACCTACAATTTTTGCATTGATTCCAAAGTCATTTGCTCTGCCTATACAGCGCTCAGCATCTTTTTCTTCTACAATTAAAAGCATTCCTTGCCCTCCATGCCATACTTCATAAAATTCTTCATCAGCTAGGTTTCTCCAAAACGCACATTCTCGCATAATTTTTGGCGGTTCCCACAAGTCAAAAAGTTCTGCGGACAATTTCCGCGGGAAAAGGATGTCATGAGCTAATTTCTCCCTAAAAGCACCACCAGATAAATGTACAACAGATTTTATATCAATTTCTGCTTTAAAGTCCTTATTAAACCATCCATGAAGCGTGTTAACGTAATTATCGTAAAGTACAGAAGGCGCTGCGGCTTCCATAACACTTTCCTTCGCATCCGGGTTATTCCACCATGTGGTGCCGAATTTTTCTTTTAAGGCTTTACGTACGGAACTTATTCCGTTACATCTAAAGCCATTTTCTTTCAAACCAATAATTACCTGTCCCGCTGCCAGCTTGTCGCCTGTAATCATTTTATCTTTATGATACGCGCCAATCATCGTTCCAGACCAATTAAGTTTTGTTTTTGAATCTTTTATTTCTGAGCCCATAGCATCCCCCATTTGAGCAGTTTCTCCTTTCAATAATACAATTTGTTCCAATTCAGCTACTTTCCCAAGGCCTTTAATCGTACCTTTATAAGTTTCACTTACCTCATCACCCTCATTGCCGACAGAAGAAGTATCAAAAACATTCACAAACACCAATGGTATGCCTCCATATCGTGTAATATCACTTGCGGTTGCAGCAATAATGTCGTAGGCAGCTAAGTGATGAGTTTTTGCGGCATCAATTAAAATTCCCTTAGTGCCAAGGCCGTCTGTTGCTGCTTCAAGGAAGTATCCAGCCGGTAGGTTTTTTAACGTAAA
>DATDXF010000016.1:0-67925 GCA_036517215.1 Minisyncoccota bacterium
ACCCCGAGACCGAGAACCACTATCATTACGGGCTCAATGAGACCGACCAGCGTGTCCACGGCATCGTCAACTTCACGTTTATAGAAATCGGTTAAAGTCTTTAAGATGTTGCCGAGGGAGCCTGTTTCTTCCCCGACTTGAACCATTTGTACAAATATCCCGGGTATTTCCTCCGGACGCTTGGCGAATACGGCTGAAAGCGCGAGCCCGGACTTTACCCCGTCTGCCACTTCTATCAGCAATTTTTTATATACCAGCGACCCTACCACTTGCGCGGTAATATCTATGGAACGGACTATGGGCACCCCTGACGAAAGCATGGTGTTTAAGTTGTCAGTAATTCTGGACAAATATAGCTTCTTGTACAGATTGCCTATGGCGGGCGTAGAAAGGCGAATGTTATCCATGTATTCCCGCCCCCTTGGAGTAACAGACAGGCGCCATATCCAGATACCTATCAGTACCGCGAAGATCAAAAGGAAGAATCCGTAATTAACAAACAGGTTTGAAACCCCAATGACTATTTTGGTGAAAAAAGGAATTTCCTGGCCAGAATCAAGTATTATGGACGCCAGTTTAGGAATAACAACGGTAAACATCAGCGTCATCACTACGAAAAAGGTAACGATGACGAAAGCCGGGTAAATGAGGGCATTTCTTGTTTTCGAAGTAAGGGCATATTGCCGGTCCAGGTAATCCGCCAAATGCAGGAATGTCTGGTTGAGCTTTCCGGTTTCCTCTCCGACTTTTACCATGTTTATATAGAAATCGGAAAAAACATCCGGGTGATGGGAAAGCGCTTCGGAAATTGAAACACCCGACTGCAAGTCATCGCCGACCTGGGTGAGCTTGCGACCCAGGAGCTTGTTTTCCGTGTTGGTGGCAAGCATCGTAAAAGCTTTGAGGGCGGATACTTGGGCGTCAAACAAAGTCGCAATCTGCCTGGACAGAATGACGACATCTTTTGATTTTACTCTCTCAAAAAAAGAAAACTGCAGGATTGATTTGTTCTCCCCTTCTTCTTTTATGGAGATGACCACGAGACCCCTGCGCTGGAGCCCGCTAATAGCCGTGTCTTTGTTCGGAGCATCAATTTCCCCTTCTTTATTTACGCCCTCCGCGTCTATGGATTTATATTTGAATAACATATGCTTAGGTTTTAGGTTTTAGCAATTAGTCACTAGAAACTAGCACCTAATTTATTATATCATGCGCTCAAGCCCTTTGGGATTAAGAGAGTACTGGTAAGCATTATCGATAGAAATTTCTCCCGCCCTAACCAACTCAATCAAGGAATGGTTTAGATCTACCATTCCGGACTCGGAGCCTGTTTCTATAACTACATCGAGTTCATGCGTGCGTTTTTCACGGATAAGGTTGGCAACCGCGTTATTGTTCAGCATAAGTTCGTAAGCTGGAGTGAGCCCGCCGGAAATCCTAGGGATAAGCCTTTGGGAAAAAATACCGAGGAGCGATGATGCAAGCTGGGAACGGATTTGGTCCTGCTGGTTCCCGGGGAAAGAGTCTATAATTCTGTCTATGGTCTGCGACGCGTTGTTTGTGTGGAGCGTGGAAAGCACAAGGTGTCCGGTCTCGGCCGCGGTCACCGCAGTTGAAATCGTTTCCGGGGTTCGCATCTCCCCTATCATAATCACATTCACGTCCTCGCGGAAAACTTCTTTCAAAGCGACGTGAAAGTCTTTGGTGTCTATCCCCACCTCTCTTTGATTTATTATTGATTTATTTGCCACGTAAACATGCTCTATCGGGTCTTCAATCGTAACAATATGCCGGGTCTGCTCGTCGTTGATAAGATTAATCATGGCGGATAAGGTGGTCGATTTTCCCTGCCCTACCGGTCCGACAACAAGAAAGAACCCCTGTTTCTTCCGTGCCAAATCGGCTAAAATAGGCGGCAACTTCAGCTCCGACATTGTTTGTACTTTCGGCACCAGCCTGAACACTATATTCACCAGGCCTTTTTGGAAAAAAGCGTTTCCCCTGAGTCGCGCTTCGCCCCGGAAATCATAAGAAAAGTCGGCCTCAAGATTTTCTTTAAATTTATCGATTTTGGCCTGGTCCAATATTTCTCCTAAAATTCCCATGACATCTTCCTGCGTCAAAGCCGGATGCTTAGCAAGAAATAGTAGCTCCCCGGAGACTCGGATAGCGGGCACCCGGCCAGAACCCAAATGCAGGTCGGAGCCACTTTCGTGTATTACGTTTAAAATAAGTTCTTCAAGTTTTTTCTTATAGTCCATATATTTAAATAAGTTTTATTGTAAAACGGTTCCTTTATTTTTTTCTAAAATTTTTATAACTTGGTCAATAACTTCAGAAGGGGTGGAATTTGCCTTTACGATATATCCTGCAACTCCGAGGCGAGACCCTTCGTCGATATCCTTTTGCTCGCTTTTGTTGGATAAAATTATCTTTAGGCAATCCGGGCACAGCTTTTGTTTGTTTATCTTTTCCAGGGTTTCAAAGCCGTTCATGTCCGGCATGATAATATCCACTAGCATGACGTTTGGGACCAGGCCATTTTCCAGTTTTTCGAGAGCGTGTACGCCGGATGTAGCCGTGTAAACTTCAAAATTATTTTGGCTGAATTTAAGCGCGTACATGTCTAAAAGAAAATTGTCATCATCAACTATTAAAATTTTCTTTTTTTCTCCTTCCATTTATAACTTAATTATACTACAAAGAGACCCGCAATAGAACCCCTGTGGACAACTGGCTATTCGTTTTCGTTGTTGAAATTATACACCTCCGTGAAAGGTATCAGTCCCTGTATGGATTTGAGCATTGCGTCTTCGCGCATCATAAGCATCCCCTTATTCCTCGCGGCTTTGTAGATTGCGCTGTTAACGGGATTTTTTAAAATAACCTCTTGCATTTCCCTGTCCACTTTAAACATTTCAAAAACAGCTACGCGGCCGCGAGTTCCCGAAGGGCAATCGTTTGAAGGAACGACATCATACATCTTATCTCCTATTTTAGGCATGAATTCCGTAGGAAGGTCTTTGAATTGTTCCGTAATTTGAGCTCGGACGGACTCGTCCATTGGCACCTCCTTCCGCGCGGAATCACAGGTCAATCTCGCCAAACGCTGAGCTATGGAAACAATAAGTGTAGGCGCTATCAGGTAAGGGTCAACTCCCATATCTACCAAACGGGGTATCGCCCCTACGGCGCTATTGGTGTGCAAAGTAGAAAGCACCAAATGCCCGGTCAAGGCCGCCTGTATGGCAAGCTGAGCTGTTTCCTTGTCGCGTATCTCTCCCACCATTATTATATCGGGATCCTGACGCAGAATAGATCGGAGCCCGGAAGCGAAAGTATAGCCGATTTCCGGCATCATCTGTGATTGGTTTATGTCGGGCATATGATACTCCACAGGGTCTTCCAGGGAAACAATGTTGCTCTTTTCCTTATCAAGAGCGTTCATCATTGAGTAAAGTGTCGTTGATTTTCCGCTCCCCGTAGGTCCGGTAATGAGGATAAGCCCGTAGGGTCTTTTAATCGCTTCCTTCACTATTGCCAAGTTTGTTTCAGAAAGCCCGAGTTGGTCAAGCGGCTTTACTCCTCTCTCCGAGTCAAGGATACGCATGACGACTTTTTCTCCGTAGTATGCGGGCATGGTTGAAACACGGAAGTCGATTTTATGCCCGTCAATATTCGCACTGAAACTGCCGTCCTGGGGTTTGCGTTTCTCGTCCAAGCGCAGCTTTGCGAGTATCTTTACGCGAGCCACTATCCCCCCGTACACATTCGGAGGCAAGACAATGGTAGTATGGAGGACTCCGTCAATTCGGAAACGCACTTTGACCTTTTCACCGGTAAATTCGATATGTATATCCGAAGCATTGCCTTCAAGGGCGTTCCTGAGTATGACCGCAACTATTTTTATAACTGGCGCGTCCTCCACAATCTTTGCTTCTTCCCCCGCCTTTATATTTTTTATTTCCTTGCTCAGATTTTCCTCGCTTACTCCTTTATCGTCGGCCGCGTCGTCTTTTCCCAGCTCCGCCAGAGCCGACTCTACTTCGCTTCCGAGGCCCTTATATGTTTGCATTATTCCCTCGTAGTCGCTCTTGGAAATCAAGTACACCTTGAAAGGAATCCCGATTTTTGACGAGATGAACTGCAGGGCATCCATCGCCTGCATGTTTTCCGGGTCCATAACCCCCACTTCAAGTACTCCGTCTTTTAATTCAATCGGAGCGAAATGGTAGTGAGTAGCAGAGTCTTCGGAAATATACTTGAGGACATCAAAAGACATTTCTTCAACCTTTACGTTTTTTACGGGAATATTCAAATACTCTCCTTTCATTTCGAGTATTTTCTCTTCCGGTACGCCGGCTTCGATCAAAACCGCATCAATATTACCATCGTATTCGGTTTTTGCCCTGTTTTTAATTTCGCCTATCTGGCTCTTATTGATTACCCCTTTTTTTGCTAGTTCTTCTAAAAAACTCATGATTTATGATATTCCAGCCTAAGGAGTAGGAGTAACTGTGAACTGCCAGCTACTGGTGCTCTTGCCTTTGTTATTTGTTACAAAAAAACTATATATCCCCTGAACTACTGCCTGCGGCTGGGTAAGACCAAGTGGGGTTACCGAGGAAGGAATAGTAAAAACTATAGCTGTCCCATCGGACGAATTCAGATTTTGGATGGGAGACGATTTAAAACTTACCTTATTCCCGGATTTACTGAAACCAAATCCTTTTATGGTTACCACCGTGCCGACCGGTCCGGTCAAAGGTGTGACAGAAGTTATTGAAAGAGCGTCGTCAAAATGGGTAGTCGCCTCGGCTGTATCTTCATCATTGTCCGTTAGATCCGGCAAATCTAGAATATCCGAAAGATCGGAAAGATCATCTTCGGGCACATCGAGACTTTCCGTAGGCTCTCCCGGTACATCATTCCCAAACTGGGCAAAAGGATTAGGTCTGCCTTCTGTGCCGTCCTGGGTAAGAGTAATACTGGAATCTCTGAGTCCCTTAAAAGCCGAGTCGGCTAAAATCGAATCGTCAAGTTTTATATTTCGTACGTTTAATAACAAAGCGAGAAAATCCTTGGCAACCAGAGAAGTTGCCCCCCCTCCTACTGCGCCCGGAACCGAGCCGTCTATGTTTGGAAGCGTAGTAGCGGATGAAGTTATCAGATTAGTCTGTTCGGCTGGCGGTTTTGTAAAGTACAGATAAGCCAAAAAGGCAACTACCGCAATTACTATTATTATGATGATGTTTCGGATTTTTAGCATCGGTTTAATTTTTTAACCAATAAGTTCTGATTTTAAAATCATATTTGTAAACTTCCTCGAATCCTGTTTTCAGTAAAAGCCCCGTGCTCCCGGAGTCGGACGAAAATGTAATTGAAGATATATCCACGATTCTCAAGTTGCTTTCAAGGTCTTTCGTAAATTTAATAAACTTATCATAGCTCGCGGAGGTGGAAAATTGTAATTCAAAAATTCCGTAATCTTTCGGGCCCTGGATGGGAGTATTCCCCCTTATCACCCCCGGGGTCGGCGCGGCGGCCTTGTCGGTAGCGGCATTATACCTGACATCTCTTAAGACCAGGCCGTATGGCGTAACCATTTTTTCTATTTCAAGGATAAGGCGTATATTATCTACGTTCTCGGGTAAAAGTTTTTCCAGCTTGCTCAAGTTCTCTGGGTCAATGGTATTGAACTTTGCGGTCAATTTATCACGTTCGTTTTCAAGCGCTTTCGAATTGTTTAGCGCTTCGTCATAGGAGCTCACTTGTTCTTTGAGCGTGGCGATATCGTTATATCGCGGATTCGTGAACATGAAAAACAGAGCTACCGAGATTCCTATTAAAATAATTGGCATTATAAATCTAGTCATAAAATTTAATTTGGCACAGTGGTATTCTCGACACTATCAGCACTATCGGCGAGCAGGGTTTGCTTGTAGTTAATGAAAGATGGTTCGACCGAGAACTCTAAATCAAAAAGCACGTTCCCGCTATTGTCCAGCGTTAAATTTGAAAAAACAGGGTCAATCAGATTTTTATTTTTTGTAAACAAATCAGCTTGCAGGGCCACGGAACGATAGCCGATAGCCTGACCCGACATTTTTATATCTACGGTGGACCCGTTGTCCGACGCCAGGTCGTAGCTGAATTTCGTATAGCGTACGGTTTTAAGTGTAATTTTTTCCAGCGCTTCAAAAACAGGGGTAATGGCCATGTGTTTGGATAAAATTTCATTCGAGGCGCGGAGGCGTTTGTCCAAAACCTGCAGCTCGGCTATCCTGGCAGGTTCAAAGCGGTATTTTGCCAAATTCAAGGTTTCCTCCATTCCGGAAATATTTTTTTGCAGGGCGCTTTTATAGAAATATAAGCTCCCTGTCGCCACAATCACGGCGAATAAAATCAGAAGGGATAGAACAAATAAAAGGCCTATCGGCCGCGACGATTGAGCACGCTCGGGGACCATCGGCTTTTTAGGTATAAATGATGTTTGAAAGTTTTGTTCCATTTATTGCTCTTATTATATAACAAAGGCTGTTTTTAACGAAGCAAATTGTGTATAACTTCCCCGACAAGTACCTCACCCGAAATATATACACCCGATAATTACTGCAACTTTCTGAGTGCCAAGCCGAGTGCCACGGCAAATTCCGGACCCATGTTGGTAAGTACCTTATTTAAAAACGCCGGAGCCTCAACTTTTGAAAAGGGATGCCCTATTTCTATTTCCGCTTTAAAATTATTTGTGGCGACTTCGGGAAGTCCCTTTAGAAGCGAGCCGCCTCCGGTAAATATTACCTTACTGATGGTGCGACCATGCTTCTTCTCGTACCCCAAGAGCACGTTATTTGTTTCGGAAAAAATATAATCGACATGCACCCTGATGATATCTGCCAAATTTTTATCCGCGGGATTCCCGAAAAGACCGAACTCTTTTTTCATCTTCTCCGCATCTGTGAACGGAATACTTAAGGATTTGGAAATAGAGTTTGTGATATCCGCTCCTCCGCGCTCTACCGTGTGGTAATTTTTCACCATCCCGAATTCTACTATCGTCAGCTTGGTCCGCGAAGCACCGAAGTCGATCAAGAGCACAGGGGAAAGCTCGTGCTCAAAATTAGCGCGAATGGAAGAAAAAACTTCAATTTCAAAAAAGGACGCGGAGAGACCGCAGCCGGATACAATGGAACGGTATTTTGCAACCGCATCGTTCTGCGTGGCAACCACCAGGACATTTACTTTTTCTGCCACACCCGGAGAAGCTTCGGCGCTGTTCATGTCTTCAAAGGAAGATTCTTTTTTGGGCAATATGAAATAATCTATGGAAACTTCGTTGACCGGAAGCGGTATGTATTTGCGCGCCTCAGTAGGGACTACGGAATCTATCTCGGCCACGGTTACCTGCGCAGGAAGCTCAATCGTAAAAATCAGGCTTGACTGCACAGGAATGGAAAGAGCGGGAGAACTCGCTGTCGCGCCGGACTGTTTTAGAATTTCCTTCAAAGCCAAAATAATTTTTTCAACCGGCGGATTTGTAACCCGTCCGGCTTCCATTTCGTTATAGGGCCCCAAGGCAATGGAGCCGTATGTTTCAAGGACCGCTTTACTGCCCTTCTTTTTTATCTCAACGATTTTAATCGCGGAAGACCCTATATCAATGCCGATAGCTGTGCTTTCCCCTCCGCGACCCACAGAGCCGAAGCCGGAAAAAAGATTTTTCAATAGATTGCTCATCCCATATGAAATTAATTAATAAAGATTCGCTGTAATCCGTTATTCCCGCAAATTTCGTACGGGACACGTTTTTATTATGCTAAAATACCCTACAAGTATAGCATATACCTGTCCCGTTAGAAATACTCTATGATTACAATAAACCACGAAATATTATCAATAAAATTTCTAATGGGATGAGTTTTTTAGACACCATACTTGAGATAATTTTCCCGACAAAATGCGTATTTTGCGGCAAAAACGGGGACGACCTATGCCTTGAGTGCCTAAGCGGTGCGCCAGCGGCAGAGCGAGAAAGCGCAAAGTGGATATACCCAGTGTATGATTACCGTCATCCGGCCATTAAAAAATCACTATGGCTACTAAAGTATAAGGGCAAAAAAAGACTTGCCGGTGTTTTTGCGGAAACTCTTTATGAAAAAATTATAGAAGAGTTGTCCGAATTGTCGGTAATGGAAAATTTCAATCAGCCGATACTGGTTCCCATCCCTCTTGCCTCCGCGAGATACCGGGAAAGGGGGTTCAATCAGTCGGAATTGATTTGCAAAGAGCTGATAAAAATAAATGGCGAGCGCCAGTCGGGCATAGAGTTAAAATTGGGGAATAATATCTTAACCAAGACTAAAGACACGGTACACCAGGCTCGCATCAAGAACCGGATTGCCCGGCTTAAAAATATTGCCGGAAGTTTCGAGGTAAATAATCCGCTAGCGGTAAAAAGAAAAAACATAATTCTTATAGACGATATCTTGACTACCGGAGCCACCCTCACGGAAGCGCGAAAAGTGCTGAAACGCTCCGGGGCGCGAAAAATAATAGCATTCACTTTGGCGCATTAGGGCACAGAAAAGATTACATAATGTCGTATTTAAGATGGTATAATATTTCGCATGACCGGCTTTTTTGAAACAATACTACCATGGATTGATTCCTCCAAATACATTCTGCTTTTTATCGGATGCATAGTCGAAGGACCGATCGTTATGATGGCAAGCGGCTTTCTGCTCCACCTTGGGAAATTCAGCCTACTCCCTATGTATTTGGTTTTGGTGCTGGGAGACTTTGCGGCCGATATAATATGGTATTGCCTAGGCCGGTTCGGAACCCGCCATACTATTTTCAAATACGGCCACCTGATAAAACTTACCCCGGCGGTCCTGGAAAAGATAGAAAACCGCTTTATGAGATACCACCAAAAAATTCTCATCATTTCAAAATTAACAATGGGATTGGGTTTTGCCATGGTAGTATTAGTTGTGGCCGGAATATTTAAAGTTCCTTTCAAAAATTACGCTGTTTTGAATTTAATCGGCGGTTTTGTGTGGACGGCTTTCTTGGTTACAATAGGATATTTTTTTGGAAATGTTTACTCCGCCGTACCGGAATCGGCCAAGATTATTTTCGCTTTTGGCGTTCTTATCTTAATTATTTTCGGCATACGTTTTGCAAATAATTATTTGACGAAAATAGAAATATAGAAATCATGATATCAATCATCATTCCAACCTTAAATGAGGAAAAGGCAATAGGAAATACCATAAACTCCCTGAGAGAGCTCCGTGATTATGATTACGAAATAATAATCTCCGACGGAAAAAGCAAAGACGGAACAGTCGATATAGCAAAATCTCTAGGCGCAAAAACAATAGTTTACGACGGAGCGGCGCGCCAGACCATCGGAGCCGGCAGAAACCTGGGCACAACCATGGCTTCCGGGGATTTTTTTGTCTTCCTAGATGCCGACGTGGTAATCCCCGATATTAACGAATTTTTTAAAAAGACGCTCCGGCTTTTCGGCAAAGACGAACGGTTGGTAGGCCTGGTTGTCCGGCAAGAAGTGTCCCGGGAAGTTGAGACCCTGCCTGACAGGTTTTTCTTTACAATGGTAAATTATACTTATTTTATCTTGAATAACATTTTTAAATTCGGCGGCGCCGGAGGCGAATTCCAGATGATCAAAGCCGCGATTTTTAAAAAGCTGGGGGGTTATAATGAAAACTTGGCCGCCGGAGAAGACAACGATATGTTCCAAAGGCTGGCAAAAAAGGGCAGAACAAGAATAGACATGTCTTTGACAGTTTTACATCTAGGCAGAAGAGCGCATAAAACAGGCTGGCCGAAGTTAATTTTCAGCTGGACAACAAATTGGTTCTCGGCACTAATTTTTAATAACTCAGCCAGTAAAGTTTGGGAGGAAATCCGGTAATTTTTCTTATGAAATTAAGTATAATTATACCTGCTTATAACGAAGAGGCATACATACAGAATTGCCTTGAAAGTATTCAGAAATACGGGGCGGCCGACTCATGTGAGGTAATCGTGGTAGACAACGGTAGCACCGACCGGACCGGCAGCATCGCTTCACGCTTCCCTTTTGTGACAATAGTCTCGGAAAAGAAAAAAGGAAATAGCCACGCCAGGCAGAAAGGGCTTATTTGCGCGAAGGGCGAGCTTGTCGCGTTTTTGGATGCCGACAGCGCCATAAGCGAAAACTGGCTAAGAGCCGCGATAAAAGAATTCACTTCGGATAGCGACCTGGTTGCCTTAAGCGGACCGTGCGTTTTTTACGACATTGAAAACCGCTATTCCACGCTTGTCTGGATATATTTTAATATTATAGTTATTCCTTTTTCCAAGATAAATTCCGTGGTTTTGCTCGGAAACTTGGTGGTTAAAAAAAGTGCTATAATGGAAATCGGCGGTTTTGACACGAACATAGCTTTTTACGGAGACGACACGAACATAGCCAGACGCTTAAAAAAAGTCGGCAAGGTTATGTTAAAGAAGGATTTTATAATTTACACTTCCGCGAGAAGGCTGAAGAAAGAAGGGGTGGTAAAAACCGGGCTGACATATATAGCGAATTATTGCTCGGAGAAATTTTTTCACCGGCAAGTAACAAAAAAATACCTGGATATAAGATAATAAGAATTTACTAAACATGAAAGAGTATAAGAATTATTTTACCGACAAAAGTTTCCTGATAGCCTTTGTAAGCGCTGTGGCGCTCCTTATGATAAGCCTTGTTGTGCAATATCATGCCAGTTTCTATGTCGACCGGTCAGTCAGCGAATCCGTCACCGACATAATTCTTTCCAACACCCGCGCATGGGAAGTGGACGGCATTTTCGTTTACGGAGCTCTGCTTCTGACTTTTGTGGCAATGGTAGTGGGTTTAAGGAAACCGAATTACTCGCCTTTTATAATGAAAAGTGTCGCGCTTTTTACAATTATCCGGTCTTGCTTTGTGAGCCTTACCCACATTAGCCCTTTCCCTACCCGCGTGGTCATTGACTCCACCTTCTTTACGCACCCATGGTTTAATGGCATTTTTACGGGTAATGACCTTTTCTTCTCCGGGCATACCGGAGTGCCGTTTCTTCTGGCTCTGATATTTTGGGAACACAAGATTTTGAGATACATTTTTCTTGGTTTTTCCATGGTATTCGCGGTAGTTGTTCTTTTGGGCCATTTACACTATTCTATAGATGTCGCTTCCGCTTACTTTATTACCTTCACTATTTTTCATATGTGTAAATTTTTATTCAAGAAAGACTGGGAGTTATTTTTAAAAAAATAAAATGAAACATTGTAAAGATTGCGAGCCGGCTCAAGAAATACACGCGATTGCTTATATGTCGGTTGTTTTTGGGTGGCTGGACCAGCCGCTTTTCGACATAATGGAGCTCGTCTTCAAAAACACCGCGGAAAAAATTTCTAATAAAATAACCCTGCCATTTTTTAAAACTATGGTTTTTTTAAAACTGGGATATTTTACCGATAAACCAGACAAAAATGACACCTGGCGCACAAAATGTTTTTGGGAAGAAGCGGAGCGCCGAGGCATAAAAATGCGGGAGTTTCACTTGGGGCCAGTGCGCGACGGCTTTATCGCCGAATATAAAGGTAAAACGATGATATTTGACGGACTGCCACGTCCCGGACTGGAAGAATCCCCCGCCCTTAAATGGATGGACAACAAAGGCACCATGAAAGAGAAATTTTTAAAAGAAGGCCTGCCGGTTGCCCGCGGCGGAGTCGCTTTTACCAAACGTACCGCTCTTGAAATTTTTAATAGCATAACTAAGCCAGTTATTACCAAACCCAACCTAGGGTCCCGGAGCAGGCACACTACGATACACTTGAACACCCCGCAGGACTTGATTATGGGTTTTAAAAAAGCTAAAAAACTCTCCCCGTTAGTAGTCATTGAAGAAGAGCTCCGCGGATATCTTTTCCGCGGAACCTTGATAGACCGCAAGCTCGCGGGCGTGGTAAGGCGGGATCAACCTGAAGTTACCGGAGACGGAATACATACCTTGCGCGAACTTATGGAAAAAGAAAACGAGAGACCTGAGCGCATGGGTCCTATTTTCCATCAGATTGTGGTGGATAAAGAGACGGAAACCGAACTGCTAAGGGAAAAAATAACCATGAATGATATCCCGGAAAAAGGACGGGTAGTTACTTTTTCCCAAAAAACCAGCCGCGGCTGCGGAGGCACCACCACGGAAGTTACGGATATAATACACCCGGATAATGTGGAGATGCTGGAACACGTGGGGAAGTTCTTAAACGACCCCCTTGTCGGCGTGGATTTTATAATGGAAGATATAACCAAATCGTGGAAAGAAGAACAACATTGTGGCATCATAGAGTGCAACAGCCTGCCTTTCATAGACCTGCACCACTATCCCCTTTTCGGAAAGCCAAATAACGTAGCCGGAAAACTTTGGGACCTGGTGTTGTCGGAATCCAAAACTGATTAAAGTAAAATAATTTGGTCACAATATAATACTTGGTGATAAAAACGTCTGGGATAAAGTGACGGAGTGGATAGATAAAATAAAAGAGTTAAAATAAGTTACTAAAGTTTCTTCAGGAATTTGTCCCGAAACCTGGAAAGTATGAGCGGGCTACCGTGTTCATCAAGCGGCACTTCGTCAACAATAAAACCATATACATCAATATTATCTACAATGTTGCGAAGTTTTGGGTCAGCGTTAATTTGTCTTTCTGCCGCAAAAAGCGCATCCATGTCTTTCAACACTAAAATACCTTGCCCAAAAATTCCTTCATTTTTTTCGCGAGCTGTTAAACTAGTGCCTATATCTCCCCGCAAAGAATCTCCTACGAATATCATTCTACCCTTAGGGGTTGAAACGCCTTTTGATTCCAGCACATCAAGCAAATGATGTATCGCGAGCTCCTTTCCTCCCCCGGTCATAGTTTCATCAGTAGCAATGTCTAAAAATATATCGGAGAGTTTTAAATATTTTGCCAGCTTATCCACAAAAACTTTTGCGTTGGCAGTGAAACCAAACATGGGAATTCCAAGTTTTGCGTATATATGAGCGAGTTTAAATATCGGAACTATGTTTGATTTTTTGAATTCTTCCGGAGAAATTTCGTAGATTTCATCGCATATCTTTGCAGCAAGTTCTCCATACTCTTTTAGAATACCCGCTGCTATATTATGCGCGGAATGTCCCGGCTCATCTATCTCTTCTTTGTGCGGCTCAAAACGTTCTTTAAAATAAACTTCCGGGTCTCTCCATTCAGTACGACCGTCAATATAGATTCCCTTCATGCGGTCAAACTCACGAAATGAATTCCCAAGTTTGAAGCCTTTATAATATGTTTCTTCCAACTCCAAGGGTTCTTGTTCCGGAAAAAGCTTTGATATCGCTTTGCCATGAATTGTCGAAAGATGCGCGAGTGTTCCGTCAATATCAAAGAAGGCAATCGCCCGCGGTTTTCCGTCCGCCATTAATTCTATTTTTATTTCCTTTTTATCGCCATCCAAGCCTTCGAGTTCAGACTTAATAAATACCCATTTTTTCTCAAATTCGGATGACTGGTAAAAATCTTCAAAAGGATCCATGGTCTAGTACTTAAGCGTTTCCATAGAAACTTCCGACTTTGGGTCAAAAGCGTTGGGGTCTATCTCAAGGTGTGAAATATATTTTTCTTGAACCACAAACTCCCCCAGGAACTTTAAAAAGTCTTCGTTGGCTTCCTTTTCTCCTTTTTCTTCCATATGTTCCACCGGGTGAGCTTCCGGGGTAAATTCAAAATGTCCGCAGATTTCTCCGTCTTTATAAACCCTTAAATGATATTGGTCCTGAAAATCCGTTAATTTTCTCCAGCTTAAGACCTGGTCTTCGTCCACCCAGGCGATGAAATGATTTCCAAAACCCCACTTGCTATGCAGGTGCTGCTTGAGACCCTCAAGGCTCTTGCTTGGGGCAAGCCAGCCAATATGATACTGCTGTCTTCCTTTCTTGTGCCAAATCAGCCCGCTTTTAAGCATAGCTGTCCTTATTGGCAGGAAAAAACTATATATAAAATCCCAAATTTTCTGTTTTATTTTATCGGTAAAAGACATATTACTGAAGTATTATAACATAAAACACGCTACGCTCAAAAAAGCATGAAAAGCAGCGAAAAGAGAGCACCTGCCAATAGCCCCGCGACTAGGCTGCTTACGAATATCATCGCGCCATAGAAAATTGCCCGTGCGGCATTTATAATTATTTCCCGGAACATAATATATTCCAGAACTCCCTCTTGGTTGGCTTTTTCGTAAGTCATCACATCGGCTGGAATATAAATCATCTTGGTAGACAAACCGCTTGCGACATTTACCGCAAAGGCATGCGAAACGGTTGTGGCAAAAACACGGCCGAGACCTATGACGGCGTTGGCCGCCGACCCCGCCCAAATTGTTTTCCTTTTGAATTTATCCGCAAACTTGCCTATTATCAAGTCGGTCGCAAGCGATATTCCACTAGCTATCGTAGCAATCAAACCAAGCATACCGTAGTCTCCCACTATGCGCAGAAACACAAAGATGGACCATATTATTCCACTAGCTCCAGTTTCTATCCCGTAAGCAATAAAAGCAAGAGTGTCTCCTAAAGAACGGTTTTTGAAAATTCTTTTCAGAGAAAACTCGGTATCCACTTCTTCTTCCCGCGACAAAAAGAGCGGAGCGGCTGAAACCAAAAGAAGCGCGGAAGCCAGTATAAATATAAATTTGAAACCAAAACCAACTATAAGCAATCCGCCGATAAAAGGTCCCAGGGCATGGAAAGTCGCAGTGAAGAATTTAAGTTTGCCCACCTCCATCCCCCTTTCTCCTTTCTTGGTAATCTTAGACAAGTCTAGGTGTAGCGCTGTAAAGTACAAAGCTCGTTTTGCTCCGGCGGTAAAAAGCAGGAACCCAAAAACATATAAGCTGCCATTAATCTGCAGTAAGTATAAAAGTAGGAAAAAACATATTTCAAAGACTTTGCTACCCAGAATGGTATGCTTGATGCCAAGTTTTTTTATTACTTGTGTCGCCGGAATTACGAAAAGCGCATGAAGCGCATTTTCAACAGCGAAAAAGAGGAAAACTTGGGGCAAGGAATACCCTAGGTTGAAAAGATAAATGGGAATAAAAACGCTCACGAGGGCGAGAGCGAGGGCCCGAATGGAAGAACTGGCATACATCTCCCGGAGCTCGTTGCCCCGTAAGATATGAAATTGCCCTATATTCATGTGATGAGACTCCATGCGAGAATATTATAGCAAAAATCTCACGTTTTTGTAGTTCCCTTAAAATTTATCTTGTCATACAGTAACTTCGTAGGGTTGCGGCCTTTCCCATCTGTATAAAACAATCATTCCGATTATTATAAAAATAGTCATACTGCCTGCCGCGAACCTATAAGCCAGCCCGCCTGTTCCGAAAAAAGATATTATCCCTCCCCAGGTTAAAGGCCCTACCAGCGTCGCGAAACGCTCCATAATAGTATAGAAGGAGAAGCCGTATCCCATATTGCCTTTATTGAGCAGGGTGCTTAGGTAAGATCTGGAGATAGTCCAGGACGAGCCAATTAGGAGCCCAGTCAAGGGACTTATGATTGCCACGGTCAGGAAATTCGGGGCAATTGCAAGAATAGGCACTGCGATCAGCCAGCCGCCTAAAATTATCTTTAAAGTCCGGAGAGCGCCTATCTTGTCACCCACGGAGCCCGCGACAATCCCGCCCACTGCCGACATGCCTAAAATCGCGATGAGCAAAATGGATTTTGCCGCATCGGGGGTGGCAAACACCCGGTCCAGATATATGGAATAGTTATTGGTAATAGTTAACAGCGCGTCGTTGAAAAAGAAAAAGGCGACGAGCATGGGAGTGGCCGCGGATACGGTGAGAAAAGATACCAAATTTTTTCTGGAAATTTTTGCCTCGTTTTTAAATGCCGCAATACTGATATCCCCGTTTTCTTTTTTGGGCTCCTTGAAGAAAATCATCATCGGGAGCGCAAGAAAGAAAAATAGCAGAACCGATGGCAGAAGCGGGGCGACCCTGGAGCCGGCCAAAGGCAGCGTAATTAAGATGCCCGCCACTTGCCCCAAGGAATTGGCAAATTGCCCGATTCCGGAAACTCTGGATAAATGCTCCGAATCCGCGATGTCCATAAGCATGGGGTTGTAAAACACGAAAGAAAATTGATAGAAATATTGCCCGATTAAAAACAACAGGGCTATCGGCATCATATAC
The DNA here is from genome assembly GCA_036517215.1 of Minisyncoccota bacterium. Lineage (GTDB taxonomy): Bacteria > Patescibacteriota > Minisyncoccia > Phycocordibacterales > UBA9973 > UBA9973. The sequence goes on from DATDXF010000016.1 coordinate 16,289, forward strand.
TGAGTGCCGAATCCGGCCAGCACTGCGGCTGCCCCATAGCTTAAAAATGTTCCCGTAGTTGAAATATTTAAAAATAATTTTCTTTTTCCGTACTTGTCAGTGAGAGCAGCCAAGGGAGGCGCGGTAAAAAGCAGGATGACCGTGGAAAGAGCAAAAATTGCGTTATACCAAAAGTCCGAAAGCCCGGCGTCAATCACTATCCACTGCGCGAAGTATAAAAGAAAATTCACGAATATGATGGAGTTCGCGAAATCGTACAGCGCCCAAAGGAATAACTTTTTTTTGTCCATAGATATTAGTCGTTTTGGAGATAATAATATTTCAATATACGGCAGTTAATACAAAACAAAATGCTGGCGGGACAGTAGGGTTAAGTGCCCAGAGGGACAAGCTGTGTAAGAATATTCTAGCATATTTGCATCAGTTAAATCAATCTAAGTACTCGGGTCGGGGTCTAGTTTTTGAAAAGTTATGCTATTATATTTATTATAATGGATTGGATATTAATTGGGCTCCTTGGTCTTAATTTCGTTCTCTCAACTACTGCTGATAGCATTTCCAAATTATGGGCGATGCATCCGGGTTCAAAGTGGTCCTTTATAACTATTGGGCTTAGTATTCTTACGACTATCAGCTGGATGCTTGTTGTCAGGCGGGCAGGACTTACAGCAGGGAGCGCAATCATGCTACTTCTTACCATGATTTCTACCGTGCTCATAGGGTTATTTGTTTTCAAAGAGCAGCTTACCCGAGGACAAGGCGTAGGTGTTGCTCTCGGTTTTATCGCTGCATTATTTTTGCTGAATATTGTTCGGATTCCTTAAAACCAGTTTAGGCACTCGGGTCGGCATACTTTCCGACAGCATATAAGGCCTTCGGTATAAGGGGCAGCCCGCCTATAACAAGAATCAGCTGGGGAAGATGGCCAAAAATAAGATAAGCGATAAGAAGAATACCTGATCCAAGAAGAATACCCGCTGCTCGCGCGAACTCAAACGCCATTGTACCGCCGAGCACGTTACCCCGAAGCTCGGTACCCATACGTGCTTCCCGACTAACATTTATTATCTCTGTTGCCAATACATGGAAAACAGTTATAAATAAAAATGCCACAGGCAGATGTACTAGACCGTACCCTACCCATGATAAAATACCTATGCAAAGCGCAAGCCATATAACCCAAGAGCGGTTATGATCTTTTACCCAACCCGCCAAGTACGCTGCTATCACACTCAGTATGGCAATGCCGGCAGTAATCCAAATCGAAATATCAAATGACCTAGAAAGTGTAAGAATGATTAGCGGAAGACCCACGATCTTAAGTGGATGACTTGGTTCAAAATTAGCCAGAAACATAGGCATGGAAATTGTTTTTAGATTTTTCCAGAAGGAAAGACGCGGCAACTCTGGCGTTGGAATCCCACTCAAGGGAATAGTGCTGCCAAGAAGAACTGCGCTCCCGATCAAAAATAGATATAGAAATGAAGCCTGGGTATGTAGAAATATCCCAGTAATAGCTGCCACAAGACCGCTTAGTGTGTGAAGCGAGGTGATTTGCGCCGAAGAATACCCTGGAGCGCTTGAAGCTCCTATCACAGTAATCATGATTGTATTCGCGCCGACAACATAAAGCGTATTGCCTATGTTTTCAATAACATGCAGGAAAAAAAGGATCGCGTAGAAATAGCTATGTTCTGGTAGGAGATAAAAAATACCCACCAAGGCAATAACTTTAAGTACGAGCCCGAAGGTCATGCTGGGAACGAGTCCCCATTTTTTAAATAATGCAACCGAAGGTCCGAATCCGACACTTTTCATAAGAAGTGTTGCAGCATGACCTATAACTACGAACAGCAAAGTTCCCAAAATAGATCCCGTTTTTGCGTATATAAGCAGTGCACCAAACGCGAAAAAGAGCTGCTCGGTAAATTTATGGAGCAGGGTGTGGAAAAAATATCGCTTGCGTATCTGGTCGTTAGGCATGTGCAGAGAATTATAGCATCTAAGTTTATTAAGGAGCTAAAGCTCTGTCAAGAATAGGTTTAACGACTATAATACTTAAAATTCCTACAAGCAAAACATATTGTATGTCGACCCCATAATGTACTAGTGCCGCACTTGAAAAGAAAACGATCATAGCTCCGAAATCGGCACCCGCTTCGCCGAAAAAATGAAACCAGAGAGTGCTCTTAGTGCGCTTGGCCAAATTATATAGAAGAGTGTCGAACGGCTCCTGATAAAATACAAGCACGAATGCCAGTATAAATTGCGCAACAACTATTCCTGTAACATCCGTAACGAAAAATGCTCTTGCAATGAGGGTAAAGATAAGGCCGATTGATCCGTAGAGGAAAATTTTCTTGCTGTGTCCACCATCAACTAGCTTTCCTAAGGTTAGATAAAGTATGGCGACAAAAAGTAATTTCAATGCGATCAACCAGCCGAATTGGCTTAGGCTTGTTGCCAAGAAAAATATGGTAACAACCCATACGAATGCTTCGGCCTGGACCTTGATGCCATCTCCGAGCATCAGCCAGAAACCGCGAAAATCAATAAATTTAAACGCTTCCTTGAATCCCATAACAGTGTTGGCGGTAAAGTCTGGGATATACAAAAGCGGTAAAACTCCTATAAGCATTACTATTGTGGCGACTACGTACAGAGATCCATATCCGAAAGTAATTACTATAAAGCTTCCAACTATAGGAGCGGCAATGCCGAACGTGAGAGCGAATATTTCTCGAACGGCTATTTGACTGCCTCTGCTATCAATATCTCCTAATGCTGCATAGAGCGAATGAAAGGGCAGGTAATACGCGATATCGGAAATAGCTAGATAAAAAATCAGTATCCAGAACCATAGTCCGATAGTATGAACTTGAGCTAAAACCGGAAATATTCCTGCGTATACTATAACCCCTAAAATAAACGAGGGCTTAAGTCCAAGGCGCTGTGTCCACCAAAGCGAAAGTGGACGCAGAAAAAAACGTAGCCCAAAGCTAGTACCCCAAACCATAGCAACGGCTGGAAGCGAGATACCTTGTTGTAAAAGGTAGATCGGGCCGAAAATAGAAACTATTTTATTACAGAAATTCCATAACCCGATATGGATATGAATGAGATTGATGGGGTTTTTCAGAAAAGTTAATATCATTTCCGTTGTTGGCGGAGCCGGGCGGATTCGAACCGCCGAGGGGTTTTAAAGCCCCTGCCTCTTTAGCAAAGAGGTACGTTAGACCACTCTGACACGGCTCCGTAAATAACCTAGTTACTCTAGCATATTTATGATATTTTTCCATTCCTGCCTGCCGGCAGGCAGGTTTTCTGTTATACTCCCCTTATCGGGAGAGATGGGTGAGTGGTTTAAACCAACAGTTTACTAAACTGTCGTCCCCTAAAAGGACCGAGGGTTCGAATCCCTCTCTCACCGCATTGACAACTTAGTATCGGTGTGTCCTTGTTGCTTATGGCAACAGTGCGACCCGAGTATGTAAAATCATTTAAGAAAAATTCTAGCTAAACGTAATTCTTCATATGAATAATCCTCCCCCAGAATTTCACGTACAGGAGCCAATAAAATACCACCAGTTTTTTTAAATGCTCCTGTGATTATTTCAAGTCTTTCATTTGAAGGTTTTAAATATGAAATATCTAATTGTGAATCAGTGGCAAAAATTTTTTCAATATGACTCACGATGGTGCTGATAGACAATCCACGTCTTTTTGTTATTTCATCGATAGAAAACTTTTGCAGTACTAATTTTTTGGTTTCATCAAAAGTTGAACCAGTATATGTGGATTTTGTTTTCGCTTCCGTTTTATAAGTTTCTACATATTGATTAATAACAGACATAAACTTTCCTCCGAACTGCAAAAGTTTCCTATCTCCGACTCCGCTGATTTCCAAAAACGCCTCTCTAGTCCGTGGAAAATGAGTTGCCATTTCGCGCAAAGCTTTATCTCCGAAAATCATATATGGCGGGAGTTTTAATTTAGACGCCTCTTGTGTTCTTATTTTCCTTAATTCTTCAAATAATATAGAGTCATATGCTTTATTTTCACTAGAGATATAGGTTCGTGGTCTAACAACCTTAAGATTTACTCTATATGTTTCTAGCGGAGTTTGCGCTACGCATCTATCGCAATTTCCACAATTTGCCTCCTTGTATTCTTCATTGAAATAGCGAAGTAAAAATCTACGACGACACCCCTGGAGATTCCCATATCGTAAGACATATTCTAAATTTTCTTGTGTTTTTTTCTGTTCTGCCGCATCCGCTATATCCTGTATAAAATAATCATGCTTAAATTTATCGGCATACGAGAAAAATAAAACACACTGTGCAGGCAATCCATCGCGTCCCGCTCGACCAGTTTCTTGATAATACCCTTCAACTGACTTTGGTAAGCTGTGATGAATGACAAGTCGCACATCAGGCTTATCTATCCCCATACCAAACGCAATGGTCGCAACCATAATATTAATTTCATCTCGGATAAATTTCTCTTGGTTATCTTTTCTCGTTTTTGAATCCAGACCAGCATGATAGGCGGCAGCTTTGAATCCACGATCGTTCAATTTATTTACTAGTGTTTCCGTATCGTTGCGGGAAAAACAATATATAATTACACTCCCATCTCGATATTTGTTTAGTAACGCAAGAATTGACTTAAAAGAATCCTTTTTTGGCAAGACTTCATAACTCAGATTGGGACGATTAAAACTGGAAATAAAAATTTGAGGACTTTCTAGGCTCAGTTGTTTTACGATATCTTCACGCACTTTTTCTGTAGCAGTGGCAGTAAGTGCAATAATCGGAATTATAGGAAATTTCTTTCGCAATAATTTTAAATTCCGATAATCAGGCCTGAAATCATGTCCCCATTCTGAAATGCAGTGAGCTTCATCAATAGCAATCAAACTTATTTTTAAAGTATGCAAGAAGTCTTCAAACCCCGGCACAGCTAATCGTTCAGGAGCTATATATAAAATTTTTAATTTCCCTGTTTTAGCTTTGTCCATAATACTGACAATTTCTACTGGAGAAAGTGTGCTGTTGATAAGGTCAGCCGTGATGCCGTTTGTATGTAGGGCATCAACCTGATCTTTCATAAGGGAAATAAGCGGAGAAATAACAATGGCAATGCCTTCCATCATAAGTGCGGAAAGCTGGAAACAAAGAGATTTTCCTCCGCCTGTCGGCATGAGCACGACGCAATCCTTGCTCTCCAATACTCGCTCAATAATTTCTTTCTGAAGCGGTCTGAATTCTTCGTATCCGAAATATTTTTTCAATATATCTTTCATATAAGTGAATTACTCTTTAATTTTTTATAAAATTTTTTTCGCTTTTTAAATTGATGATTGAGAAATTCTATCTTCTCGTCGTGAAAATCAATAATTTGTTTTATGCCTTCTCCGCGAAGTCTGCCGATATATTGTACCAGTTTTCCTTCAAACGAAAATGGAAATGCAAGCACTATCGTATCAACGCCGTGCACATCAAATCCCTCGCCGAGCAGTTGTCCGGTGGCAAGGAGCACTTGAAAGTTGCCTGCTTTAATTTGGTCAAATTTTATCTTTCTGGAACGCGCGCTATCGTCGCCAGAAACAGTAATGATTTCGGTTTCACCCCGCAGATATAAGTTGAGTATTTCAATATGTTCTTTGCGCTCGGTAAGCACCAGGACTTTTCTTTTTGATTTTATTTCCCTAAGAATTGCTTGTACCACCAATTCATTTCTCGCAGAGTCAAACGAAATCACTTTTGCAAGTGCTTCATAGTGATCTATTTTATAGCGAAACGGCAGAGTGATTTTTGTCGGATGAATGCTTACCTCAAATGTTTTGTTGTCTGACATATTAAAAGATTTTATTTCAGCAATAACTGGTCCAATCATAAACTCAGTAATTTTTTCGCTTCCATATTTTCGTTCATGAGTTGCTGTAAGTCCAAAGCAATATCTGCTTTCCAGTAACATAATCAATTCCCTGTATGTTTTTGCGGGAATGTGATGACACTCGTCAATAATTATTACACCGAAGGAATTCTTAATTTCTTTTAAGTTTTTATATCTCATAAGACTTTGTAGTGTAGCAATTGTGACTTGTTTTCCAATCTTTTTTCGTGTCCCCGAAATCGTCCCAATCTGCGTTTTTGGAATGCCTAAAAATTGTTCTGTGCGTTCAACCCACTGGGAAAGCAGTTGATTTCGATTTACAAGAATAAGTGCGGGTAATTCGAGGCGCGCTATGATTTCTAGGGCAATGACAGTCTTTCCAAATCCGGGCGGCGAGACAATAATGCCATTTGTTTTATTTTTAATAATTTCAAGTATTTTTTCTTGTTCTTTTCGAAGTGTAATACTGCTCTTAAACTTTATAACTTTATGTTTTTTATATTCTTCTATGACTTTATAAGTAATATTTTTCTCTTTAAGGTAATTTGTCAGTTTTTCAAGAAAACCTCTGGGAAGCGAGATCTCATCCGTGCGATCTTGTATTAAGTTGAAATATTTTTCTATGCCAAATACGGATTTACCCAGTTTCTTTTTTGTAGCATATTCCTTGTTAAAAAGATTAAGCTCTTCTTTTATAAATGAACTAATTACTGATGAAATTTCCTGCTTCTTAATCCGTATCGAGCCATCCAAAACAATATGTACGCAAGAATTATTCAGTGGTTGTTCATCAGTACCACTGTGTGCAAATAAAAAATCATAAACAGAATCTAATTCTTGAGCCGTGTGTTTATGGCTTGTTTTTAAAAATTCCCATTGATTATGGTATGGGTTAAAGTTATCATAAAAATAAAATAAAGAAGCATTATGCTTTACGCATTCGCCCTGAAGCGGTAATGCGATTAAATTGCCAAACCCGCCTTCAGTTATAGTATCTTGGTTTGGAAATAACCGATCAAAACTAACTTCTTTTGCAAATTCAGAATAACCAAAAACCTTTCTTATGATTTCCAGCAAAATAGCTCGTGACTTCCAGCATGGATATTTTTCTTCAAAGAAAATCCACACGTGGGCGCCATTTCCTGAGCGGGAAATTTCTGTATATGCTTTTAGATTTAGGTTAATGCATGCACTCATAAATTTCTGGCTGTCAGTTTTCCAGTCTGCCTCATCAAAATCAGCAACAATAAAATAAGAAGTATTGTCAGGAAGTATTGGATATATGCCAATAGTTTCTTTGCCTAAAAAATGATTTAGTAAAGTCTCGTCCGTAAGTGGAATTAATTTTTTATTTTCAAAATCTTTTATTGTTCCACCCCTTGCCCTGTGAGCATTGAACTCATTCCAATCAAAGGAGTACGCGGGAGACCAGCCGCTTTTATCATTTTTTTGCCACCGTCTGGCATAAACATCAGTACGAGCATTAAAAAGATTATGGTAAATGGTCAGCTTTTCTTGGTTCGTCATACATAATTTTATTTCTTCTTATACCTCGTCGTTCGTCCCTGCCCGATGCGTTCCACTTTTTTCAGCCGTAGAAGAGTATTGAGTGCTTGCGATACAGTAGGGCGTGCAACTTTAGTGACTTTTGAAATTTCACCAGGCGTTGCCTCCGGCACTTTTAAGAGATATTGCCACACTAAAAGTTGTTTCGGAGAAAGAAGTTTCTCAATATTTTCTTTTGATAATAATTCAATTGCTTGCCTTGCTTGGGTAAGTAGAGCAGTGAAAAAGAATTCAAGCCATGGCATAATATTTGAGTTGTCAGTTTTTAAAGTTTTCTGGCTTTTACGAAGAGCTATGTAATATTCCGCTTTATTGTCTTCAACTAATTTCTCATGCGAAACATATGGCATATATGCATAGCCGGCCTTGAGCATCATTAAATTTGTCAGCACACGAGAAAGCCTGCCGTTACCATCTTGAAAAGGATGAATGTTTAAAAACTCTACGAGAAAGTTGCCGATAATAATGATTGGATGAATTTCTTTTATAACAACGGCTTCTCTTGTCCACTCTACCAACTCAAGCATTTCTTTCGGCGTAAGCCACGCAGGTGTAGTATCAAATAATACGCCAATAGATTGACCAGCTTCATTCACCATTTCAACCCTGTTTTCACCTTTTTTATATTCACCTCGGTGAAGTTTATCTTTCTCAACATATTTTAAAAGTTCTTTATGAAGATGCTGAATACTGCTTTCTGAAAATGGTATCTTGTCATAAGAGTTGAATACGTTTTCAAGCAGTTCATAGTATCCTCGCACTTCCTGCTTGTCCCGATCGGTGAATTTTTGCATAGAAAGACCACGCATCATTTTTTCGATGTCTTCATCGGAGAGCTTAGCTCCCTCGATACGAGTTGATGCACCAGTTGATGTAACTAAAACCGAACGCTTCAACCGTCCAAGTGCCTGTGGATTTATTTCCGCTCCACCAATCCATCTGCCTTTTAATTCATCAATTTGATTGATGAATGCCCATAAATTTTGTGGTATATTTTCAATGCGTTTATTGTAGTTCATATTTGTAATCTAATGTATTACCTATATGAGATTATATTAGATTAAGCAAACAAAAGCAAGGCTTTTTGTGGAATTTAAAATGTCTTTCAAAAAGGATATATTTTACAATACATCTAAGAGGTGCGACCCGACTGGTTCGAGTCCCAAGTATACCGCAAAATTTCGGGTAAAGAATTTCCGCCAAAAAATGCGCCCGCGCGAAGCGCGGGTGATGTGGCCGAATCCGCACCAAACCCAAACCCCGCCAGGATTTTCCACGCTCCGCGTGGCTCAAAAAGTATGGTTCGATTCAAAATTTTAAAGTTCGAACCGACTTTTTGGAACAAATGAAGATTTTCTTCATTTGTTTTTTCGTTTGCCAATTCTGCATTGGTAATATTGTCCTTTAGGAATTTTTCTGTAAGTTCGAACCGATTATGAGATTTTTTCTCAAAAGCTGATAATTTCTCTTTGAGAAGCTGTTTAGAGCTAACGAGCGCACTTTTTGCATCGCGATATTCCTCTAGTGAAAGTGCGTTCTCTAAATACGCCGACATTAGCTTCTCTATTTTAGAATCCAAAAGAGAAATTTCGGCTTTTGTGCTTTGAGAAAAAATCTCACTCGATTGGACGGCCAACGATTGATCCTTTTTGTTTTCTTCAATCATCCATTGGCATCTAGGCACTCGTAGCCCTAGCGGAAATGCCCGAGGCGGATGCCGAGGGTGCACCTCAAAAAACTTTGCGTAATCACTAAAATATAAACATGGTATAATTTGCCCGAGACAATGTATTTTGAATTTGAATTTCTCCTGCGGGCAGAATTCTGAATCTCGCCGAATTTCAAAAAACATTCAGCCGAGGCAGGGCGAATCCATATCCCCCAAAATATTGTTTCGCCCTGCCGAATCCATTTTTAGTAATTTAATCATTTGGATTTAGCTCGAAGTAATTTCGAACTTTGTCCAGTAAACACCGCCAATTTTTATGGAATTCAACTTTTTTTCAAAAAATGGAAAGATTCTGCCTATCGCTGAAGCGACAGTATCGCTTGCGTCAATTGAGTACTCGTACGGCTTCGGAGTATACGAAACTATTCGTGTGAACAACAAGCGGCCTTCTTTTTTGGAAGATCATATTGAAAGGCTGCTTGCCTCAGCAGAGATAATTAAACTAGAGCATATTTTAACTTACGAAAACATAAAAAAATATATAGGAGAGGTAATAACACACACGAAAGAAAAAACATACAATATAAAGCTTGTGCTTATCGGGGCGCCCAAGCCCGAAGACGCCCATTTTTACATATTCGCGAGCGTGCCATTCTTCCCCGACAAGAAACTATATCGCGACGGAGTAAGCGTCATGACCACCCAATTTGAGAGAGCATACCCCCAGGCAAAAACTTTGAATATGCTCCAGAGTTATTTGGCTTACCGCGAGGCAAAAAAGAAAGGTTGCTATGACGCTATTTTGGTAAACCGGGATGGAAATATAACCGAAGGCACGCGGACAAATTTTCTGACGGTCAAAGGGAACACTATATACTCCCCCCTGGAAAAAGATATTCTCCTCGGGGTAATGAGAAAGCATGTACTCCTGGTAGCGAAAGAAAATGGTTTTTCCATCGAGGAAAGAAATATCCCGAAAAATAGCCTGAGAGAGTATGACGGGGCTTTTTTGACCAGCACCTCCGCAAAGATATTACCCGTTAGGAAAATTGATGATTTCGAGTACGAGAAAATCCCCGAGTCTGTTTATAGACTGATTGGTTTATTCAATCAGGCAATACAATAAACTCCTATTTCTTAACGACTTTTTTTACGGCAGATTTTGATTTTTTTACGGTTTTAGCTGCTTGGTCAGAAACATCGCGCCATTCGTCTTTTAGCTTCTTCCCAAAAGCTTTTATGTCTTTTTCGTGCAGCTTGTACTGTTTCGCGTAATTCCTGGACACAACATCAACCGCTTTATGATACAGAGGAGGGGTCACTTCTTTTACTTTGTTGATTTCGCGTTTTACTTCCTTCTTCATCTTATCAAAAAGGGCTTTCGCTTTCTTTTGGTGCACCTTCGCGTTCGGGCCCAAAAGGTAATAAGCTCCCGCTCCTATAGCTGCCGCCCCCGCTGCTGCGGCCATCATCCCCTTTCCCGAAATCCCGTCTTTTTTGTTTGTATTTTTGTTCATAATATTAATGTGTTAATTCAAATTTTTAATCTTATTTCTCTTCTTTCCTGCTTTTTCTTTTTTTCCGGAAAAAGAAATTAAAAAGCATACTGTCTCTTAAATCCGCAAGCATTTCTTTTGTCGTGTCCCCTATCTTATCCACGCTATCCTCTATCTTATCCATAATGTCGGAAAATGTACGGGTAATGCGAATAAGATAAAAAAGTAATATTGCCGCGAGCGCCCACAGTAAAACAAAGCCGACCGAAGATATGACAAAGAAAACTTGTGATGCTAATATGCCGTCCATTATTATATTATATTACATTTAGTATATAATTCAAACATGCAATTAAGTGAAAGGCTGGAAGATAAATTCCGTTTGGATATAAACCAGAAAAAGGCGCTCCGCAAGCTGGGGCTTTTTTCTGTGGCAGACTTGTTATTCCATTTCCCTGTCAGGTATAGCGACATAAGTGAAGTAAAAAGCATAGCGGAACTACTGCCGGGCGACATGGCTACGGTTTCGGGCATTGTAACCAAACTAAAAACCAAAAAAGCTTTCCGCTCAAAGATTCCCATGGGCGAAGGCGAGATAGAAGACCTGTCCGGAAAAATAAAAATAATTTGGTTCCACCAGGCCTACCTCGCTAAAATGATAAAAAACGGCGAGAATGTAAAATTGACCGGAAAAGTCGCGGATGGTAAAAGTGGCCCGTACCTCACGAACCCGGAATTCGAAAAAATGCCCGGCATGCCGATCGACTCGCACGACACTTTATTTAAAAGCCCCGCCCTGCCAAGGGAGGGGTTTGGGGAGGGTCTATCCTACGCAGTCTACGCGGAAACACGGGGCGTAACTTCCAAATGGTTTTATCATGCTATTGATAAAACACTAAAAGAAAAAACTCTTGATAATATTGAAGATTATATCCCGGCAGATATTCTAGCAAAATACCACCTGCCGACTTTAAAGACCGCGCTTATATGGATACATAAGCCGAAAAACAAAAAGGACGCCGAGAGCGCGCGTAAAAGATTCGCTTTTGAAGAAGTATTTTGCATCCAGCTGGAACGCCAGCATGACAAGCATGAATACAGGAAAAATAAATCTTTCCAAATAAAACCTGCTGAAAAAGACGTGGAAGAATTCTTAAAACGCTTCCCTTTTGAGCCGACCAATTCCCAGGAAAAATCTATCGGTACCATACTCGCGGATATGTCAAAAAATTTCCCGATGTCGCGCCTGCTTGAAGGGGATGTGGGCTCCGGAAAGACAGCGGTGGCCGCAACAGCAAGCTATGTTACGGTGCGGGAACGGCCGAACGGCCAGAGCTTTGGCAATTTGCAGGTAGCGTACATGGCTCCCACGGAAATACTGGCGACCCAGCATTTTGAATCTTTTATCCAATACTTCAGTCCGCCGGCTAGCGGACTGCCCATAAACATAGGGCTTATCACTGGAAGCGGCTGCAGAAAATTTCCTTCGAAAGTAAACCCCGGCGGCTGGACCACGATTTCCCGCTCCCAGCTTTTAAAATGGGTAGCTAACGGTGAAATACCTATTTTAATAGGCACCCACGCTCTTATTCAAAAAACGGTTAAATTTAAAAATCTGGCGCTGGTGGTCATAGATGAGCAGCACCGTTTTGGAACAGCCCAAAGACGAAAACTCGTACGCAAAGACAATATTGCCCCACACTTGCTTTCTATGACCGCCACTCCCATCCCGCGCACGCTCGCGCTTACTATCTACGGAGACCTCGATTTATCGCTCTTGGAAGAAATGCCGGCCGGCCGGAAACCCATAATCACCGAGATAATAACTCCGCAAAAACGCGAGGAGACTTACGAAAAAATCCGCGGGGAATTAAAAGCCGGGCGTCAGCTTTACGTCATATGCCCGAGAATTTTCGAACCCGACCCGGAAAAAGAACTTGCTCTTAACGTAAAATCCGCCGTCGCCGAAGCCAAGATATTAAAAGAAAAAGTATTTCGGGAATACGAGATAGGCGTGCTTCACAGCAAGATGAGCAAAGAAAAAAAAGAAGAAGTCATGCGGGAATTTACCGAGGGTTCCATACAGATACTGTGCGCGACTTCGGTCGTGGAGGTCGGCGTCAACGTCCCGAACGCGACTATTATCATCATAGAGGGAGCCGAGCGCTTTGGACTGGCTCAGCTACACCAACTGCGTGGACGGGTAATAAGAAGCTCGCATCAGGCGTTTTGTTATATTTTTGCCTCCCACTCCGCTAAAGCTACGAGGGACAAAGGAAGCAAAACTATACAAAGACTGCAGGCTTTAATGACTGCAAAAAACGGTTTTGAGCTTGCGGAGCTTGACCTTGCGCTCCGGGGCGCGGGTGAACTTTCCGGCACAAAGCAGTGGGGCATTACCGACCTCGGAATGGAAGCCATAAAAAACATAAAAATGGTAGAAGCTGCGCGGACAGAAGCCGTCCGCTTGATAGAAGAAGACCCTGAGCTCGTCCGTTATCCCTTACTAAAACAAAAAACCCGCGAAAAGACGGGTGAGTTTCACTTCGAGTAAATTATTTATAATCCGGCTTTAGTTCTTCCTGGCCTTTCATGTGGCTGGATAGCCGCGCGAGAGCATATGCCAAGCTGGACAGACGGTTCAAGTATGCCAGAGTCGAATCGCTTATATTTATTTTTCCTTCTTCTTTGGCCGCAATCACCCTGCGCTCCGCGCGGCGAACCAAAGTGCGGCAGATATCAAGCACGGCGCTATTTTTTGTGGCTCCGCTTATGAAAAAACTTTTTATCGGTGGCAAGATTTTTTCTATGCCGTCCACAACGCTCTCTACTCTATCAACCTTATCTTGTTCTATTGTCATAGTGGCTCCGGCCACCTCAGCCTGCACGATGAATAAGTTTTGCTGTATTTCCAGGATAACATCGACAAAGTTAATTTTTTCCGCTCCCAGGGAAAAACTATCGCCTTCGGTTCTTGCCCGCGCGAGCCCTAGGAAAGAATTCGCTTCGTCGAGTGAGCCTAGCGCTTCAGCCACCAAGGAACTTTTGGAAATGCGCTGGTCGCATCCAAAAGTCTTGGTAGTGCCACCGTCCCCTTTTCTGGTGTAAAGCATGATATCTAATATTATTCTGATTCACTAAAATTGTAAATATAACTTTTTGTAGGGGTTTTGCGAGTGGCGACGAGTAAACTTCAGGATTTTTTAAGCTTCAAAAAATCCGTACCGGAAAAAAGTTTATAGTTACAATTTTATAGTTATATCTCACAGACTCCCGAAACACAAGCGAACTCTTTTGCGCCGGTAGTATTGTCCGCAGCTTCGTATTGGGAAAGCTTGGAAAAATCAATTTTACCGATAGCCCGTGCGCGTCTTTCGTATTCCTCTTTGGTGATGGCCTCATATGGCGCGAGCTGATATACGTGCTCGGAACGTGGCAAGAACGAGAGTCCGCCAATCCAGTCCCAGTTTTCATATACGAAATTGCCCACCGCTATCCACTCATCCGGACCCACATATATAGTAGCGGAAGGGTTATGCTCCACGAAATGCTCCTTAAGCCTTTTCCATTCTTTCATCAGATCCAGAGCGGAAACTTCATCTTTGAAAATAGCTCCTTCCGGCGCTTTGACCGGGAATTCGAGAACGTAGGTCGTAGCGGTAGATTCTGCCTGGCCGACTTCCGGAAGACAAGGCACCCCTTGGTCGCGGGCCATTTGAAGCAATGTGTCGGTGTGGGAAATTCGCACGCGTCGTATAAAGTACGGCGCATACCACGGATGCATGCCGGAACCGACGCCGAGGAGCTGGCCCGAGTTGCCGTGAGGTTTTACGCAGGTAATAGCCGTAGAAGCATTAATGCCGAAACGCTTGGCGTATTTTTTATTTGTTTCCACGGAGTCCGCCTTCAGCATGTCGAGAACTTTGTCGTCGCGGATGATAGGGTTATCGTAGTAGCCGGTAAGAGATACGCCGAGCAATCTTTCCGCCTCGCAGTTCTCTTTCCATTTTTTTGAAAGGTAGCCGAAGTTGGTAAGCGTCGACTGATAGGTACCGAGAAGTGTGGCAAGTTCCATTTTTCTTTTTAGTGTCGCTACGGTATCTTTCGGACGGATTACAATGCTGGTTAAATTACAAAATTGCTTGGAGCGCAAATAAATTTCTCCGCAAGGATTGAGTCCCATCTGCCTTTCATCTTTGATGGCCGCCCATCTGCGCGCGGGAACCTGTTTCTCCAGCCCGGCGCGGTTGAAAATCCCGCGTTCTCCGGATTTTGATTTTACCAAAGAGGTCCACTCATCCAAAAATTCTTCCGCGCCGGGTTTTGCATTGTAAACCGCGGAGTTGTTTGCCATTGAGCGCTGTCCTTCAGTCAGATAAAATTGGCCTTTCTTTGCGTCACGCAATTCCGTATCTTCAAGTTCTGATAGGGAGATGAGCGCGCTCCTCCTCACTCCACCCGCTACCACTATCATCCCGATCTGGCAGATGATGTCATGCATATCCAAATTGGACAAACGGCGTCCCTGCTTGGCTAAAATTTTGCGTCGCGCAAAATCCATCAAATCCATGAGTGGTTGTGGTCCGGAAGCGCGTCCTCCTGCTGTTTCCAGCCTCGCCCCTGCCGGACGTATCATAGAGTAATCGAATTTTACATCCTTGCCGTCAAACCAGGACTTAAGACCTAAAACAAAAGCATCAGCCCAGCCTTCTTTGCTGTCTATTACCACGTGTGTAGTGGGCTTTTCTTTGCCCTGCTTCTTTATTTGCGGAAATTGCTGCACATTTTCCCATTCCACCGCGAAACCAAGCCCGGCGCCGCACATTGATATATACATAATTTCTCCTAGGTCCTGAGGGCAAGTAGGAGCTATATAAGAACAGTTGTATGCCCAGACATTTGACTGGCGGCAGGCCTTACCTGCGGACCACAGAAGGCGCATGGAGGGACAGATATCTTGGTTCAAAATAGCCTCGCGGACATCGTTGTACTCTTTTGCAGTCAGCTTGTCGCTTATATTTTCTTTCATGTAAGCCATATACCTGTCAACGGATTCTATCCACGTCTCGCGGCGGCCAAGCTCCGGAATCCAGCGGGAATAAAATTGGTAGAAAATATATTCGGAATAAGGACTGGAAAAATATTTACTGGACTCTTCCACCGCCTGCCTGACGGACTCGGAAACAGGGCCGAATGCAGCGCGAAGTTCGGAACGCTTGTTTCGGTAAAGAATGTATTTTTTTGCCGTCTCGGTAAAACCGTTTTTCATCAATTCTTTCTCCACGAAATCCTGCACTAACTCCACCGTAGGCAAGAACTTTGCCGATTTGTTTTTGCTGACCAGGTCATTCCTGAGGTCGAGCAAGGTTTTGAAAACACTATTAGCGACAACCTCGGACTTTGCCTCATCCCCTTCCCCTGAAACTTCAAACGCCTTAAAGATTGCGCGGGCAACTCTTTCAAGTTCAAAGGGAACAACTTCTCCCGTTCTCCTCCTAATGTATTTTATTTTTGCCAGCTCGCTTTTGGAAATTTTTTCGGTTGTTTTTGTTTTTGTTGTCATTTGATTTAATTTATTTTGGGATT
Source organism: Minisyncoccota bacterium (assembly GCA_036517215.1). Lineage (GTDB taxonomy): Bacteria > Patescibacteriota > Minisyncoccia > Phycocordibacterales > UBA9973 > UBA9973. Next base: position 32,507 of record DATDXF010000016.1, read on the forward strand.
AAGGATGTTAATAAGTTCGGCGGATTCTTTTTTTCTCTTCTTTACCAAAAAATTATAAATCCCGGGAGACAGCACCAGTGCAAAAGTCACGTTACCCAGGAGATGGAGAGCGGTAAAAGGAATTTGCCCAATCATAGAAGCAAAAAATGACTGATTAAAAAAAATAGGCCCGACGGTAAGGCCTGTGACTGCGTCAAAGGCAAGCGTACCCATGATTGCAAACTTAACATAATCGCGTACTCCAATATTCTTACCCTTTCCGCCGGAGGCGGATCCGCCTTTGGCGGAAAAGTAAACCGCGGACCACAAGCCGACGGCTCCGTAGGCTCCGGCCGTGAACAACGTTTGCACACCCACGGTCTGTGTTATAAGATCGTAAAGAAAAATAGATAAAACCGCAAAAGAAAATCCCATAAATGCCCCGAAGGCGCGCGAGATCGGCATCGTCGAGGCCATTATCGGTTCTATGTTTGGAGCGCGCAGAGGAATCAATCTGATGAGTAAGCACACGACGAGCGCGATGAAAAATTTAAGAGGATATTTAGAATAATTTTTGTTTTCCTGCATCGGACTATAATAATAATCCATTTCATCCACCAGTAGCAAGTGGATAACCGCCATTTTTACGGCGATTTCGCAGAACAATACAAAGATAAACGGAGCACAAGAGAGACTTCCAAAAACCGAGCATCTATAAGAGGTTTAGAGGGTAAATTTTCGGGTAATTTATTGTCCGTCCTCTTGGATTCGAACCAAGGACCCCAGAGGTATAAGCTCTGTGCTCTAACCAACTGAGCTAAGGACGGAAAAGAGCTGGCATAAGGATAGGATATATTATTTCCGAACCAAAAACAATATATCTTATTCCGGCTTCGGAGGAGCTATGACTTCTTTCTTCTTCAGAAGAATTCCATGCGCCACGAGTATTTTCTCGTATTCTTCCTGCTCCAGAGTTTCCACTTCTATCAGCCTGGTAGCTATGGCTGTAAATGCTTTTGTATTTTCCCTGAGGACTCTTTCCGCTGTTTTTAACCCGTCGTTTATTATTCTGGATATTTCCGCATCAACTTTGGTGGAAACTGTTTCGGAAAATTCTTTTTCCGGCATCTCGCCGTATTGAGGCCTGCCCGGAGATTCCGCCAAAGCTATCGGGCCGATGACATCGGACATCCCCCATCTCGTAACCATAGCACGGGCGATGTTGGTGGCAACCGTTAGATCACTCGATGGCCCCGTGGTTATGTCTCCGAAAATCATCTGCTCCGCCACATATCCCCCGAGCGACATGGCGATGTCGTCAATAAATTCTTTTTTGGACTGAAGGCGTCTTTCTTCGAGCGGAAGCTTGAGCGTGTATCCGCCGGCATTCCCGCGGGAGATTATGGAAACTTTATGCACCGGGTCGGCATGCGGAAGAACAGAAGCGACTATCGCGTGGCCGGCTTCGTGATAAGCGGTAATTTCTTTTTCCTTTTTGGAAAGCAAGTGACTTTTTCTTTCGGGGCCGAGCATGACTTTTTCTATGGCGCGAATGAGGTCAAACTGAAAAACTTTCTTGCGGTTCTCTCTGGCGGCCAGTATCGCGCCTTCGTTCATGAGAGAATACAAATCCGCACCGGAAAATCCCGGAGTTCGTTCCGCAATCAATTTCAAATTTATGTCTTCGGCAAGAGGTTTTTTTACCGCGTGAATTTTCAGTATTTCTTCTCGGTCAGCGCGGTCCGGCAAGTCGAGGATAACTTTTCTGTCAAAACGTCCCGGTCGGATAAGCGCAGGGTCGAGAACATCCGGCCTGTTTGTAGCCGCCATCACGATGACCTTGTCGTTCGGCTCAAAGCCGTCCATTTCCACCAATATTTGGTTCAAGGTTTGCTCGCGCTCATCGTTGCCTCCGCCGAACCCTCCTCCCCTAGTGCGCCCTATCGCGTCTATTTCATCCACGAAGATGATTGCCGGAGCTGCGCGCTTGGCCATTTTGAAAAGGTCTCGCACACGACTGGCTCCAACCCCGACGAACATTTCCACGAACTCGCTTCCCGAAAGGTGAAAAAACGGCACTCCGGCTTCGCCGGCTACCGCTCTCGCAAGCAGGGTCTTCCCCGTTCCCGGAGCGCCAGTCAATATTACTCCTTTTGGAATTCTGGCTCCTATATCCAGGAACTTCTTCGGGCTTTTAAGGAAATCCACTATTTCTTTTAGCTCTTCTTTTGCTTCCTTCGCCCCGGCCACGTCCTTGAAGGTTACTTTATTATTTTTATCGTTGGGGTCGGTAATACGCGCCTTGGACTGACCGAAGGTAAAAGCCTGCATACCGGCGCCCTTTACCTGGCGGGACAGATACCAAAAGAAAAGCAGGATAAAGATTATCGGCAAAAGAAACGGCAAGATATTCACGAGCCAAAACATAAAACCGCTTTCGTCTTTTATCTGAATTCCGGTGTTGGACAAGGCCTCGGTCGTCACGCCGTAATTAAACAGCGTTTGCGAAAGAGCTGAGCCGACTTCCTTCTTCGTTATTTTTACATCATCGTTTTGGTAGGTAATCGTCAGCTTGTCTCCTTCAACCAAAATATTTTTAACTTCGCCAGCCTGAACACTTTTCGCCAAGTCGGATATCGCGACTTCGGGCACCACCTTTGCATCTCCGGAGACCACCAGGTATAGCGCGGTAATGAGCATGAAGAAAAATATCGCTCCGGCCAAATTTGTCCCGAAGTTTGTTTTCTTGGGTGTTTTTTTACCTTTACTATTTGGTTCTTTTTGGTTTAAAAAATTAAAATCCATCCCGTTAGAGATAGGAAGCGCCTAATCTGTTTTTAAGATAACGCTTGCCCATTCCCGATTTTAAGAATAATTCTCTCGACTTCGCTTTACTTTCTAATAAACACGCTTCGTAGTATATCAAAATAAATGGGCCTCGTCCGTTCGTATATGTAGATAAACCTTTGTTGTGCTGATTCAGGCGCTTCCGTAGGTCTTGCGTATATCCAGTGTAAATTTTGCCGTCTTTCTTACTTTTTAAGATATATGTGTAATAAAACATAGGTAATCTCTAACGGGATCCATATTAAAGAGATTAGCACAAAATACTTACAAAGAAAAGTTACCGTTATGCGATTCTGCAAGTATAATGACGCTTTCCGTAATATAAAATTACCGCGCAGAAAAGTGGAACTTTACCAACAAAAAGATTTACTTTACTCTTCTTCTGTTACCGCAGAAGTCTTTGGAAATGCAGCCCCTTGTGACATTGTTAAGTATGGTCTAAATATAAAGGGTACCCAATAGGACATTTGAGCTCCTTTTCTTTCTTGTAAAAACCCTATATCAATTAGCTGTCTAACTATATTTATAAAATCATTTAATTCATTTCTTTTAAAAAGAGCTTTGATTGACTCGGATGTCTGTTCTGTTTTTTCTCCTCTGAAAACTTCAATATATTTTCTTAATGAAGGATACTCTGACCACAAGGTTTCTACGCGTGCTTTTGAAACCTCATCTAATGCTAAGGTCAAAGCGTTTGCACTTATTAAGTGCCCAGATGGGTTGCTCCCCGTTCCACCAATTTCCCCCAATCTAACTTGTTGCTCTCGGGCAAATTTTATGAGATTTATTACCTCTCTAGGCGCAGGATTTTGTTTTCCATCCTGGGCACGTCTTAATATCCAATCAAAAGTTTTTGATTTTTTTGGTCCAGGTTCAACTTGGTCAGGGAAAATTGTATAAAAAGCCCCATCTTGTATCTTCGGATTACCTAATGTATCACGACTAAGTTTTGTATATTCCTCTACCGCTCGATTGTTAAAAAAACGACTTAAAATTAAATGCCTTAGGGAATCGGGTGTCCACTTAATGTGATAAAAACGAGTAATATGACTTTGTTCTCTAAACCCTTGCTCGTGAGTTATTCTTTCCCAAATATCATCTCTTAAAAATATTTTAAGCTTAATATTATTAAAAGAAGCAAAATCTAAATATACTCTAAACAAAGACCTTAGAGCAGGTATTTCTACTGATGGTTTAGTAAAAGCAACATCTAATCTATCAAACATAATCCACAACTCAATCCCAGATTTTTCTAGAATTTCGTCAATTTCTTTTAAAAGACTACGAACTGACACTTTTCCAGCCTTTTCTTCTTCTTGGGTGGGTTCACCAAGAACCACCGAATAAGTTGACCCATCTGGCAATCCTACTGTAGGCTGTAATCTTGAAATATATTCTAGAGCACCTCTAAAAATTTTTTGTAGACCTTCAAGTGGAATAAGCCCTTCTTCTTTAAGACGTTCCAAAATTGGCTTGAATTTATCTTTGTTCTTTTCATCTCTGTTTATAGAGTTTCCAATTAACGATAAGATATAAATCTTCCAAAGACTTCTAAACTCGTCTTCACTCAATCCTTTCTCGTTTACAGACTGAAATACAGGATCGCCTGAAATTTCTTCACCTGGAATTAAATAGATATTTCTTTTAAATAAATTTGGTGCATTTTTTTGGAGAAGAAGGTAAAGAGCGCTTTTTCCTGTTCCTTTTCCGCCATAAATTATATCAAAACGACCCTGGTTTAACATTTCCCAAGCTTCTGTTTTAATAAAGTAATTTTCAAGCTCTTTTTGTTCTCTTTCTGCAACACTTTCGCCTAAATCTATTCTTTTTAGTATCTCTAAATTATTCATTTTTCCAAATATTAAATGCTATTAACACACAATACTCTTTTTTATCCTCTATGTAAATAACTCCTAGCATTCCTTGAAAAACCTGTAAAGTAAGTTTGAGATGTACAGAAATTTGGCACAGGTAATTTACTCGCCGTCAGTTCTGGAAAGCTTTGTTGGTATGCCCTTTCTGTATAAATCTACCAGTTTTTCTTTTTTATCCCTGCGCCATTTTTTAATTTGAATTTCCCTTGAACGAGCTTCTTTTAGAGAATTTTGATTTTCGAGAAAAACTATTTCAAACTTGTCACGATTCTTAGTGAAACCTGCGCCCTGATTAGTATTATGTTCTTTTAATCTTCTTTGTGGGTTATCTGTAACACCTATGTATAAATTCCCATATGAATTTTTTATCATATATACGAAATACATAATTTAATTATATGCCCGTTCGACATGCCCTTCAACTTCGTTCAGGGCAAGCTCAGGGCACTCGCCTCAAAATACCCTTAGAGTTCCTTGGGTGTTTTTGCTGTGGCTTGCCACGAGCGAATTTTGTCACTACAAAATGAGTCGAGTGGAGATGACGGGAATCGAACCCGTGTGCAAAAGGTTTTTGCAAAGAAGTCTACATGCTTAGCGAGCTTTTTTGTTTAGATTAAAAAATTCTTAAGCGGGCCAAATATTTTTTAACCGAGTTCTAAGTTTTCGAAAAATGTTCGAACGGGCATTTCCTTATCCCGATAATATTACACCTCTACTCATATATCGGAAGTCTATGAGAGAGACGCCGGCACTCGCTTACGCGAAAGCTGGAACGAAAGCAAAGTCCTTCATACCGAAGTAATCAGAAACAATTGCTTTAGTTTTGGTAGTCAATTTTGCAATTAACATTTGAACGAATTTTCACGAGATTACGTTCATGCTCGACATGCATCAATAGCAAAGCGACCTTCTGTCTATGCCTTGCATCCCCCTGAATTAGCTTCTAGTAGCTAGTGGCTAGTTTCTAGTATTTTTCTAGAACCTAGAACCTAACCCCTAAAACCTAACCTTTGTCAACGTTCCTTGAAATCTCTCCGTAGCTCGCGGTCAGTTTCGCGTTTTTTGATGGTTTCCCGTTTATCGAATTTTTTCTTGCCTTTAACGAGAGCGATCGCTACTTTGATCTTCCTGTTTTTATTATACACCGAAATTGGCACAATTGTCAAACTCTTATTCTTTTCGCTTCCCGCCAGCTCCGCAATCTCTTTTTTTGTGAGCAATATCTTCCGGTTGCGGAGCGGGTCGTAGTCTTTCGGAGCGTTTTTAGGCTGAAACGGTGGTATATTAGCATTGATTAAAAACGCCTCCCCGCCTCTTATTATGACGAAAGCCCCCTCCAGGGACATGTGTCCTCCCCTGACGGACTTTACCTCCGTGCCAAAAAGCTCAATACCACTTTCGTATTTTTCCACGGTTTCGTAGTTAAAGCGGGCTTTTCTATTTTCCGCATAATTCGCCATAAATTAATCTTAACATAAGTAGCTAAGACTAGTGCTCTAATTTGAAAATAATATATTAAGACAGTTTATTCCCTAACAATCCCGTCTCCGGGAGGCACCACCAGGTAGGTCATGAGGCATCCGGTTATCCCGGAGATAACAATCATCCCTGCCCATGTGTGTACTGCCCACGGAGTCGTGTCTGTCAGTAAAATTGTCACAACATAAGTTGTAAATAAAATAACCGGCGCGAATATTCCGAAAATCCTTATGTGATGCTCTTTCAAAGAAAGTGAGTAAACTTTTCTATACAGAAAATCAATCAAAATACCCGCAAGGAGAGCGGTCAATATGAATATGTAATATTCTCCGTGCATTAAAGTTATGGCAACGGCATTAAGGGTTAAGATTACCGCAAAACTTCCAAAGGGAAAAGCCCAATACCTGATGCTTGCCAGGATTAATCCCATGAAAATACTGGTAAACACTATCGCGCCGGCGACTCCGAGCGCCGCCCCGTAATTAATATTGATAGGATTTTCATTCAAAAAACTTTGCGCCATCCATGGAAAATTAAACGGGTGTAAAAACTGAAGCATGAATCCAAGGGTCATTAAGAGATAAGAGAAAGATAGTATTACCGGAATTTTATGTATCTTTTGGGTTGACCTGTTTCTGTACCATATGGCGTGAATCGGTGCGCTTACTACAACGGCGCCGCCGAAAGCAAGAAGTATATGGGTAGGGCTAAGGAGCGCTTCTATCCCGACTTCTATTCCAAATAACTGATGCCACATTAAATCTCCCGGACCGCCGATAAAAACCAGCAATACCCCCCAGAGGGCAAACATATATTCTCGTGGCAACGCACGCCTCCACGCGTAACCTATTTTGTGATTTCTCCACATCTGAGTTAAAAGTAAGAAAGTAGTCGTAAGTATCCCTAAATAGAAAATCGCATGCCACGGCGTAAGCACTGTTTCTAGAGCAGAATCCAGGTGAGTATGAGCCCAGCCGTCCACAAAACCTCCGGCTGTCCACCAGCCGGAAAACAATACAAATAACCAGTCAAATAAATTGCTTGAAGGGGCATATCCGATTTTCTTTTCCATATGGCGCTATTATATCATAGTCTTAGTTGACTTTAAGCCTGAAATACGCTACTATCCTGTAGTAGTCAAAGGCCTTATCGGCCTTACTTTATATCAATTGCGTGAACGAATAAACAACCAAATACGGGCGAAGGAGGTTAGGGTTTTAGATAGTGAAAATAAAAATCTCGGTGTTTTAAGCATAAGAGATGCTCTGGAACTCGCACAGAGTAAGGATTTGGATTTAATCGAAATATCCCCTAACAGCAACCCTCCGATCGCCAAGATAATGGATTTCGGAAAGTACCAGTACGAAGCCGCAAAGAAACTTAAAAAAGCCAAGGCCGGCTCCAATAAAACGGAAACGAAATCAATTCAGATAAAGATAGGCACCGGAGACCACGACCTGGAATTAAAAGCGAAAACTGCATCCAAGTGGATAAAGGAAGGGCACAGGATAAAAGTTGAACTTTTCTTGGCCGGCAGGGCGAAGTATATGGATGAAAAGTTTTTACGGGAAAGGTTGGATAGAGTTTTGCATTTGATTACCGAAAACTATAAAGTATCAGATACATATAAAAAAGGTCCGAAAGGTTTAACCATAACAATAGAGAAAAAATAAAACCTGTCCCGTACTAAATTTTTGATTACGGGACATAATGATAAAGATTATTAATTAAAATTTTAGTACTGGGATGAAAGGAATGAAAACAAATAAATCGTTTAGCAAGAGACTGAAGCTTACAAAGAGCGGAAAGATTCTTTCCCGCAAGGCTGGCTTCAACCACTTCAACGCGAAACAATCAAGGAGCTCGCAGCTTGCCGGACGCAAGGGAGTCAGCTTTACCATCAAGAACAAGCCTAAGAGCCATCTATTACCCTTCAACTAAAAGCTTTACTTTTAGTTCGGGCGAAAATTTATAAATTTTTTAGCCATTTAATTAAAACAACATGACAAGAGTAAAAAAGGGAGTACACGCGTTAAAAAGAAGGAGAAGCGTATTAAAACAAACGAAGGGCATGCGCCACGGCAGGAGCACAAAGGAGCGCCAGGCAAAGGAAGCTCTCTTGCACGCCGGCAATTATTCTTTCGCCCACAGGAAGGATAAGAAATCACACAACCGCAAACTTTGGAATATCAAGATAAACGCCGGAGCCCGCGAGCTTGGAATGTCTTACTCAAAGCTCATCGGAGCGCTGAAAAAGAAAAATATAGAGCTGGACCGAAAAATCCTTTCCGGCCTGGCCGAGCACAACCCTAAAACTTTCGCCAAAATACTGGAAACTGTAAAATAATAAAAAAACCCCGAGACAACCTCGGGGGTTTTTTTATTGAGAGTCTGAGACAGACGGCTGGGTGATTTTATACTCAACTTTGTCTTTCCTGACGAGAGCTATTACCCCTTCTACCAGTTTTTTAGGATCGGGATCAATGACTATTTTTGGATTTTCCCTGTGCCCTTTTTGCATGATATCTTTAAGTTCTCCGTCCATATCCCAAGGGCCTTCAAAAATACCTATGGGCTTTTTGTCTTCAAATGCGACGGTAAACTCATGGATAGTGCCTATGCGGCCGCAGCCGCAGATAACGGCATCTGCGCTCCTGGTTAACAGCAAATCACGGCCGGGGTAGCCAAAGCCGGTGTATATAACCAAATCCATATAATCCAGCGGGAGTTTGTATACTTCCACGTGCTCGCGTTCGCTTGCGGCCGGAGAAATGCCTATGGAAATTCCGCCGGCTTCTTTCGCGCCCATGGCCGCCCAAAGAGGAAATCCGGTCGTGGCGCCGGTGACAAGCACCGCGCCCTGCTTTGCTATTTCCCGGCCGAGCTCTTTGGCGAGGTCTAGCGCCCCTAGGCCGCAATGTCCGGTTTCAGCGGCTCCAGATACACATATTTTTATTTGGTTGTGCCCGTGCTTGGGAGGAAAATTAAATTCAGAATTCATGAACCCTATTGTAGCATATCTTTCATCCAAACTAAAAATCCAGCGTGACACTGCTTCCCTGTTCCGGAACATACGCTTCAATGCCCAGGTTGTCCCGAAGCTTTTGAGCCAAAAACATTTCTGATTTTGGTTCACCCATAACAACAAAAACTTTTTTAACCGTATCCTGCATATCTTCCACGAAGCCAAGCAATCCGTCGGAATCTTTGTGTCCGGAATATCCGAAAATCGTAACGATGTGGGCCCGAATTGGAACATCTTCCCCGGTTATTCGCACTGTTTTAAGCCCCTCTTGAATCAGGCGCCCCGGGGTGCCTACGGATTGATATCCCATAAGAAGCAGGGTGTTATTCGGATCCGGCAGGTAGTGCCTTTCGTGGTGCACAATGCGCCCGCCCGTAGACATTCCGCTCCCGGCTATGACTATCTTTGGGTTAGGCACGCCAGCGATAAGCTTTGATTCTTCGGACTTAAGAGTATTGTGCATCCCGGGGAAATCAAAAAGATACTTGCCCGGAGATATGGCTTTTTGGGCGGTATCGTTAAAGTACTCTTTGTATTCCTTGAATACTTCCGTCAAACGTATGGCAAGTGGCGAATCAAAGAATATCGGCATTATGGGAATGCGATTTTCTTCCAAGAGCGAATCAAGCTCAAATAAAAGTTCCTGCGACCGTTCCAGAGAGAAAGTCGGGATTATCAGCGTGCCTTGCCTTTTATGGTTATCCTGAATAATCTCCGCCAGTATCTGCCTGCGGTCATCCCTGGATTCGTGGTTCCTGTCTCCATACACGGACTCCATTACTAGGTAGTCCACATCCGTGATTTTTTCGGTGTCCGGCAAAAGAGGCGAAGGGCTATTTCCTAGGCCGCCGGTAAAAAGTATTTTCTTGCCGTTATAAACAAACTCGGTCATTGCCGAGCCGAGGATATGCCCGGCGTTAAAAAAAACAGCTTCTAGATTGTTCGTGATTTTTATATTTTGCTTGTACGGAAAACCTTTCCAGAGAGCCAGTGACAATTTTATATTTTCCAGGCTGTAAATTTCATCCAAGCCTAGCTCGGTATTTTTGCCAAGGATGCTCGCGGTATCCTCGAGCATGGGAAGAGCAAGCCCCTTTGTAGGTTCCGTGGAATAAATTTTACCGCGGAACCCTTCAGAGATTAATTTCGGCACTCTGCCCAAGTGATCCACGTGCGCATGGGATATAAAAAGAAAATCTATCTCCTTTGGGTCATACACAAACGGATTCCAGTTAACGTCATCAGCAAGTTTTTCCCCTTGTGTGAGCCCGCAGTCTATAAGTATTTTCTTCCCGTCAATTTCCAGAAGAAAATTCGCGCCCGTCACCGAGCCGGTTCCTCCGTAAAATGTTACTTTGGCAGTTTTTTCCATTATCTAATTGGTTACTTGTTTATCCTCCGGCTTTCTTCCCTTAAAAAAATACAGCATCGAGCAAACCCCTCCGGCTAACCCAAGAAAAACATCCGAAGTTGTATCTGAAACGCTGAAAGGAAAGCGCCCGATCATATTATTTACATAAAACTCGAAAGCTTCCCAGGAAAGAGCGATGAACAGCACGCATAATATAACGTTAACGATAACTCTAGAAGACGGATTAAGCAGAGAAACCCTGCGGGCAAAAAGGTATATAAAAAAGCAGCCGACCCAAAATCCTCCCAAAAAGTGCAGAACCATGTCAAACCACCAGGTCGTATAGTCTAAGTACAGGCTGATGCCTACAAGGTATAGTACAAAAATAAAAAACATCAGGAATACTAGATGTTTTAAAAGCCTTTTACTGGTCATAATTATATTTTAGCACCAAAATGATCTTTTGTTAAGAAAAAATCCGCCACCTGAACATTTGGTGCGGAGTTCTTCTTAGGACTATCTCTGATGTATTACCGTAGCTTTTACGCTTAAGTGGGTGTTAGACGTGCGTAACCAAGGTTACACCCGATCGAAACTCCCATAAATTAGTGTTCTAGGTAATAATCGGAAATAACCCTATCTAAACTATACTCTCTTATAAAATTCCCGCAACATGGACAAAAAAAATTAGTGTTTCCGAATTAGTTTGCGTTTAAAAGTGAAATTTTCTTCTTCAGGCTGGTAAGGGAAGAGTAATATTCCGTATGTATGCCGAAATTTTCCGCCCCGGTGATATTCTCCGCGTCATCATCCACAAAAAGTATTTCGCTTTTTTTAAAACCGGGCAATTCGTCCCATATTTTGGAAAAAAAATTCTGGCTTGGTTTCTGGTGCCCCAAATGAGCGGAAGCATATGTCTTATCAAAGCTTTCCGCAAAACCCAGCTTGCCTAACATGTACTCAAAACGGTATTTTTCGTTGTTGGTTGCGAGGAAGCATAGAACGCCTTCTTGTCTTAATTCTTGAATATATCGAATCAATTCGGCGTCCAATTCGCTCTCAAGACCAAACCAGTAATCAAGAAGGGTGTCTACCCCTTTGTCCCAACCCCACTCTTCTAAATACGGAGCAATGGTTTCTTTAAGATCTTTTTTGCCAATCAAGCATTCCTGGAAAGGACCCGTAAAAAATGGCAATGTTTTTTGGAGAGAAATGTCGTGTTGTTCGGCGAGTGTTTTGCTGAATTTCCTCTTGGTCGGGATAAGCACTCCATCCGCGTCAAAAATAATTACCTTTAGCATATATTATTTCACTCCAAACTTTTTATAAACATCGTTTAGCATAATGTCGTATTTTTGGTTTACCAGCAAGTCTTCTTTTGCCACCCCGAGTGTTTCCAGCAGCCCGCACAATTCGCTCTGTATCTTTTTTCTTTCTTCCGGATTTTCATTGGATACGATTTTTTCAGCCTCAATAAAATCTCCCAGGTCTTTTACATCGTCGAGAACTATTTCAACATCTCCAAGTTTTGTTTTTATTCTTCTCTTGTCGACAACTATTGTTTCTTTATATTTCAAAAGTTTTAAAATTTCCATCATTGTCTCTCCGTCCCCAACCTCAAGTTCTCTTTCTATGGAATCTTGCCTGCCGGACTGGGAGATTTTTAAAGTAAAAATAAAAATCCCGTTTTGGTTTCGTACCCGCAGCACAGGAGTAGTAATCGGAGGCGGAAAAGATACTCTGTCTGGAATAAAAATGTGGTCCACCTGATGGAGCTCTTCGCCAAAGAAACAGCCGAGACTTTGGAGTTTTTTTATTACCTCCTCCCTGTTCTTTAGGTACGCCTTGATTTCGACTTCATACATATATTTTGGTTAATTAAAGCCCCAGGGCTTTAACAAGTTGTTTTATAAGGCCAACTACTACGGGCGGAGCAAGCAAGCTATAAGAATCAGCTCCAGCATCGTCTTTGACCACCCAGGCTTCTTCGTCGATAGTTACTTTGCCTGTTGTTTCATCGTGCTTAAATAAGTATTTGGGAGTTATTTCGTAATCATCCACAATACCATCTTTTATGCTATTAACTGGTATTGCGTTTCTAAGCAGTATCTTGGGAATCCCATGCAAAGACATGACTTTCTTTATTAATTTGTCGTCCAATTCCAGGCGTTCGCGGATGCTTTCAATTCCCGCGCTGTCTCCTTCTTTGCCTACCATGCGCGCGCCCTTGCAGTCGGCGTTGTCGCACTTAAGGAAAAATTGTTTTGTTTTTTCGTCATAACCCGCTTCTTTTGTCGGAAATGTAGTGAGATTTCTTGGAGACTGGCAGATAGGGCACACGACACGGTTGCGCATGCGTTCATCGAGAACTGATTCTGGAATATTTATTGCAACGAAAATATCCGGGTCCTCACGATAATTTATCAAATCCCTAAAGTAAAGCGCGTATTGCACTTGGTCCAAGTCGCGAGGAAAGCCATCCAGGAAAACTGCCTTCTTCCCCATCTGGTCAATAGCCCTTTTTACCAGCGCCATAATAAATTCCGTTGGAAGCAACGCTTTCTGGCTCTTTCCTATCAGAGCATCAATTGCTTCATCAATGGAAATATATCCTCTATAATTTTTTTCCATATATTCTACAATCTTCTGTCTCTCCGAAGGATCTTCAATAATTTTATGCGTTTCCCGGACCAAATCCCCCACCGATATATGCCCGATTTTATCCGCTCCGAAAATCTCTGCCATTAGTTTAGTGTATGTTCCTTTTCCAGAATTTTTCTTGCCCAGGAGGTAAGCTACAAACGTATTATTCTCAAAATATTTTTTAAGTTTAGCTATCTCGGCGCCGGCTTTTGCCTCAAAATATTCTTTGCGCTCGGCTTTATCGTTAAGGTCAAACTTAGCGGTAAGATTATCTACTGTGGTTTTTATAACTGAGAATTCGGTTAATGGTCCTTTCATATTAAAATTCAAATAAAAATGAGAGCTTGCGCTCTATTATTGTAATACTTGCATTCTAGCAGAAAAATATCTCTTTGCAAAATTCACAATAACCCCCTTGAATAATTGCGAAAAAGAGTTATAATGATTTTCATTATGATGTGGGTAGTGGTTATTCTAATACTTTTGTTTGCGGGATGGATTTGGGGAGCCACCGGGATAATCTGGACCCTAGTGCTTTTTGTGGTGGTATTCTTTTTGTCTATTTTATAGACTGTAAGAATAATTTTTTTATTCCATAGAGGTATATCGCGCCATGATTTCGGATTCTACTTCGGCGCGGTCGCGCCCGTATTTCGAATACGAAAGCTCCTTTAGAGTATCTACTATTTCAGGACTCCCTTTCTCGGGAGGCAAGGTTGTTAAATTAAACGGCTTGGTCGGTTGGCCGCGTACCAGCATATTCACATACGCATTGTAGTTATCCAGCTTGGTAATATCCTGAGCTGTAAATTGGGGTTTGAATTTGGGTTCTAAGAATGCGGCATCGTCGGTCCCGACCCGGAACACAGCCATAGAACCTACGTTTCCAAACACGGCATTTTTAATGTTTTCTTCCAGCTGAGTAATATACTGGTGCGCTATATTAAGGGACAAACGGTATTTACGCGCCTCGGATAAAATAGAGGCAATGGAATCCGTCGTAACGTTCTGGAACTCGTCAATATAAAGGTAAAAGTCATTCATAGGCTTGCCAAACATGTCCACCCGGGACAGAGCTGCCATCTGTATCTTGCCCACCAGCACCAAGCCTATCAAATTCGCGTTTATGTCTCCCAGCCGTCCCTTGGAAAGGTTGACCAAAAGAATTTTTTTCTCATCCATAATTTTTCGGAAGTTGAAAACGGAATTTTGCTGCAGAACCACCGGACGCATTATGTCGTTTGAAATAAAATTATCGAATTTTGACGAAATATAAGGCACAAAGTTGGCAAGCGACTGGTCCCCCGTCGTCTGCTCGGCTGAAACCCAAAACTGTTTTATGATTGGGTTCTTACAGCGGGCAAGTTTCATATCTCTGAATTCTTTATCTCCTAGGACACGCGTAATCTCAAGTAGAGTGGAGCCTGACTCCGGGTCTTCCATCACCAGAAAAGCGCTGTTCCTGAAATACTGCTCAAACATCGCTCCTCCACCTACCTTCATATCGAAAAGCTTATTAAATATGCCCATCATTTCGTTTACCACGAAAGTTTTCTGCTCCGGATATTTCGGGTCGTATTCAAGCATGTTGAGACCCATGGGGCGCGCGGTATAAGCGGGGTCAAAATATATTACATCATCTATGCGCTCTTTCGGAATGCGGGACAGAATGGTCTGGATGTCTGTCCCGTGCGGGTCAATATAACAGCACCCGTCGCCGTTTTTAATATCTTGCGTTATCATGTTGAGCATGATGTTGGTTTTACCGGTGCCTGTCTGCCCTATCGCGTAAAAATGCCGCATGCGGTCTTCGCGGGCTATGCGTATTTCCGTATCCCGCCCGCGGTAACTGTTTATTCCGAGAAGCACGCCTTCGGTGCCCATCTCTATCGGCGCGGGAGCTATGCCCGCTTTTGCCTCCCTTAGCTGTGGCTGGCTGCCAATGCCGACAGGAAAATGAAAAACCGAAGCGAGCTCCTTTAGGTTAAGGGGTAGTATTTTTTCGGGAGAAAATGTTCGGTATGAAAAATCGTGAAAAAGTTTCTTCAGGTCCGCTCCGTGCGCTTGTTCAAAACGAAACGAGTTGCTGGCCGCTTCCGAAAACTGGTTGAACGAAGATTCTATTTCCCGTAATATTGCTTCGGCGCGTTCCTTGGTGCCGCCGGACGCGATGACCCGTATATTAGCCTTCATAATGGTGCTTTTTATTTTATTGCCAATTTTTTCCGCCGCGCCTTCGTCCACCGCGCGCCTGCCCTTCATGTACTTTTCTTTTTTTTCTTCCTCTTTTTCCTTGTATCCGAAGATCAGCTCTTTCCCCGCCTTCAAAAAGGCTTTGTTGAACTTGTAAAAGTTATCCGCCGCGTGTTTTACGGAGATGCCGTCTTTGACGTCGTCCAATATCATGTGAAATTCGTTGATGAACTTTTCCCCGGCCGGAGCCACCACGATTTGTATTGCCGCGCCTTCGCCCGATGTCTGAAGTTTGGAAAAAACGTTCAATATAGGATTCATCGGGTCGTGTTCGATATTGTCGTAAGTCTTGATGGGCATCACCGAACGCTCGGTGAACGCCGCGTAGGCTCCGACGGATCCGCCATTCTCGTTGAAGATGTTGTAGTCGTCCCTAACTTCACGGACTTTCGCATTATGGTAAAAAGCCAGGATTTGTTTTTCAAAAAGGGACAAATGTTTGTTCGGGATGGCCGCGTAAACCACGACTTCGTCGCTTTGGTTGCCGAGCGCCACTTCTAGGACAAAATAACTTTCGTTTTCGTTGTATTTTCCTTCCCCGATAGACTGCATCCCCGCGTAGAATTGCTCCATCGCTCCTATGAATTCCTTGAACCCTTTTGACTTATCCGCTTCGTCCGATGGCGGGGGCAGGGTAATTTCAAAAAGCGTCATATTAAAGGCTCTATATAAAGGTGTTCCCTCTTTTACGTCAGCTGTTGCCTGCCCTGTTTTCAGGTATTGAATGAGGATGCGGTGGAAATCATCTTCGACGTGCGGATTACCCATTGTCTCCACCACGGAAAGCGCGTTTCGGACGCCTTTGGTGATGACTATGCCAAGGAGTTCTTCCATTACTGTATCGTGCGGTTCGGGCTTCAGGGCGAGAACAATTCCTTCCGCTTCTTTTTGCCCGACAATGTTGTCTTTATGCACGACATTTTCAGCTGGTATTTTCTTGTATTCGCCTATCACATCCCGCGTTGCGTTATCTTTCGCGTGCTCTATGTGGCCAATGCTGACCAGTTGCTCTTCCCTGGCTTTGACATGCGCGCGTAAATAATCAAGCTCATCTTCCGGGCTCTTGAACTTCGGCATCTTCTCAAAAAAGGTCGGTTCCATTCCCTTAATTATACAGCAAAATCTTAATTTGGGTAAATTACTTTTTTGAACGGTCTGGCCGAGCCCCTCGAGTTTGGGGCGAGGAAAACCGAGGACCTGAGAAAAAGTAATTTACCTAAATTTGGTCAAAATTTCGGGTTCGCCGTCGGTAATCAGAATGCTATGTTCAAAATGGGCGCTCTTTTTTCCATCAGCGGTGCGTATGGTATACCCGTCTTCGTCGATGGTTACGTTTTTTGTCCCTAGGTTCAACATCGGCTCTATGGCAATAATCATGCCGGGGACAAGCTTTGCGCCTCGGCCTTTTTTCCCAAAGTTCGGGATGTAAGGGTCTTCGTGTATTTCTCTGCCCACGCCATGCCCAGATAAAACTTCCACTATGCCATATTTTTCTTTTTGCGCGCGGACAAAACTCTCTACGGCGTAGCCTATGTCACCTACTGTATTCCCGCCTACTGAAGCCTTTATGCCCTCCCCGAGCGCCGCTTCGGTAATTTGCATCAGCTTCAAATCCCTTTCACTTACGGCTCCAGCCGGCACGCTCATAGCCATGTCTGTAAAAAGACCTTTGTGTTTGACTCCGAGGTCAATAGATACAATATCTCCCTCTTTTAAAATTCTGTCTTTTCTGGGTATCCCGTGCACAACTTCGTCGTTGACAGACACACACAGGGTTGCCGGAAAAGGCTTATCTGCTCCGTCAGGACGATAATTAAAAAAGGCCGGTTGGTCACCCATATCACGGATGAGTTTCTCGGCATACGTGTCGAGCTCTTTCGTGGAAACCCCCGGCGCCACTTTTTCTTTTACCGCATTGAGCACCGTGGCCAAGCGTTTACCGCATTCGCGTATTATTTCTATTTCTTCCGGTGTTTTAATAATTATAGCCATATTAAAATTCTAAGAAATTACAGTCCCCGCGAACTTCTCTCCGTTCAAGCATTTTGCCAAGTTACCTATGGGTTTGCCGTTCATAATAGACACTTCTATCCCCGCTTCTTCCGCGGCCTTGGAAGCTATCGGGTCAAACGGAGTGCTCAAGCCTGCTGAAGTCCACTCTTTCGGAATAAAGTTCCGGTAGTCCGCCCAGGAAATCGTCTCAAGTTTTTTGGCATTAGGATTTATTTTTGGGTCAGAGTCATACACGTGGTCTATGTTGGATAAGTTTATTATTTTTTTTGCGCCCACGGTTTCCGCCGCTAAAACGGCGTCAAAATCGGAGCTGTGCCCCGGTTCATATGCTCCGCCGATTACGATTGGCTTATCCAGAGAAAAAGGTTTGGAAAGGTCGATAATTACTTTATTTAATGCTTGTTCGTTAAAAATCACCCGCAACAGCTCGGCATTTAAGTTGTTTGTGGCAATTCCTATCCAGTCCAGATTTTCCTTGGAAGCGGGGGTAATCTCATTGGCCGTGTTTTGATAATTTCTGCAGGTTTTTCCTCCCCCAGTAATGATCACAAACTTTTTGCCTTTTTCGACATGCTCAAGTATTAAGCTCTTAAATTCTCTCAAAAAATGAGTGTCGAGGGTGTCGGGAACAATCATCGAGCCACCAAGTGAAATAATTATTGTTTCTTCCATATTAAAATTCCAATGCCTTAATAATATCTTTGTGCACGTCTTCCACCGACTGCTCGCCGTTTATAGTATATATGGTATAACCGGTTTTATCTTTGAAATAATTCATCGCAGGCACAACCTTGTTCACGTATTCGTCGAACCTTTTGGCGAGGCCTTCTTCCGTGTCGTCATGCCTGCCTCGAAGTAAGTTCCTCTTCATCGCTTCAGTTTCCGTCAGTTCAATATAAATAATTTTCACGTTCTCTCTTCCGTGCTCTTGCACCATTTTTTCAAAAACTTTTGACTGAACAACGGTTCTCGGATAACCATCGAAAATTCCATGTTTATCTGACGATAATTCCGCTTTTACTTTTTCTAAAACTAATTTATTTGTCATCTCATCAGGTATTAACCTGCCGGAATCAAGCAATTCTTTTACAGTCTTGGTAGTATCGTCAACCGCGGAAGACGCGATAATTTGCCGAAAAATCTCGCCTGTACCTATGTACACGCATTCTCCCCCGTCGTTCTTTAGATAGTCCATAAGCAATTTGACCTGCGTTCCCTTGCCTGAACCCACTATCCCAAAAAATACAAAAGTCTGCGCTGAAGTTTTATCTTCCATAAGCTAACAATACAAAATTTAGCCCAAAAAATCAATAGAAATAAAGGTTTTCTTTTGTAATAGAATATGCTTTACTTAAATTATGAAAAAACTTGGGTTTAACATAGTGCTCCTCGGGATGATAGCGTCCGGCAAAGAAACCCAGGCCAATGTGCTCAAAAAGAAATATGCCCTGAAATTTGTGGAGTCCGGCGTTTTTTCACGCAAACTCCTAAAAGAAAAGAGCAAAGACGGAGACTGGGCGCGGCGCACTACAGGCAAAGGCAAGCCTTTGCCCACGGTTCTACTGCAAAATTTTTTGAAAAGGGAGATAAGCAACAAGCCTAAAAATAAAGACTTGCTTTTTCTCGGCACCCCCCGGCTAAAACCCGAAGCCCAGCTGGTAAAAAAAATCCTTGCCGAAAAAGGGCAGGATTTCCTGGCTTTCTACATCAGCCTGCCGGACAAGGAAGTATACAAGCGCTCGTTAAAAAGAAAAGAAAGCAATGTAAAAGAAATTTACAAAGCTTTTGACACCCACAAGCTCATTAAAACCCGCATCGCCTGGCACAAAGACCAAGTCGGCAAGAGCGTAAAATATTTTAAAAGCCTAAAAAAACTGAGAGTCATCAACGGCAACCAGCCTGTGGCGAAAGTTACTAAAGATATTTTGAAAGCTATTGAAAATTATAAACAAGAATCGTAATTCATTTTTGCAATTGTCATGTGGTGAAATTTCGCATATGCGAAATTTCACCACATGTTTACATATCAATCAAAGCCCGAAATGCGACCTTAACTTCTTATCGTCTAGAACTTTACTAATTTCTAGAATTTCTACATATTTCCTGACCCCGAAAAAGTCAGCCACAAACAACAGCTCCCCTTCGCATGGATAAGGATAAATCCAGGCACTTTTCTGAAACTGGTAAAAACCCATATCTTTCAATTTCCACCTAAAGGCGTTGCGAGCATTTTTGAATCGAATAGGCAAATCATACATGACCAAACGCCATTTGCCGTCCCATTTCTTGGGCGTTTTAATTACGACCTCGTCAATTAAAATGTACTGGAGCTTCTTTTCGCCTTTACCCGTAAGCTCATACTTACCATCTTCTTTCACATATCTGACGAATTTATAACGGCGAAAGCCACGGAAGATTTGTTTGGCTTCCGGGCTATTGTAAAATCCGGATGCTAAATTTTCTCCAAACGCCACTGCGCACAGCATCCTTTGCGCCAAACTGATTCCCTCCCCGCCTATGTTTACAACTTTTTTAATTTTCACCAAATGTTCCCGTTTCATATTACATGGTTAATTTTAGTATATGCATAAATTCACCACAAGGCACCGGCGGCCAACAGAATGCAAAACGGGGCAGGTTGTCGACCTCGTGGTCTCGGAATACAAAAAGTGGCTGGAAAAATAATTGAGTAGAAATGAGAAGACCGCCTGCGAGGTATGGCCGACGGCCTCCTCGTTCAAGCGGTCTTGATTATCAACCCTCTTCCTACTCTATACCCTCAACGGACTCGATCTGCTCGCCCAGAAGGAGGCGAATCTTCTGGACGTCATCCTCGGTGAGTTCCGTCGGAAATTGCTCGATCGGTTCATCCAGAAGAAGGCGAATCATTTCGGCTTCTTCTGCAGAAAACCCTGTCGCGGGCTTTTCGGAACATCCCGTGAAGACCAGTACACGGGATACTACGATTTCCTCGCGGATGAGGGTTTTCCCTACGACCCTCACGACGTCTTCTTCGAGGCTTCCGATGCCCACGAAGCAAACCCCCTCTTTCGCAATCACCTTGATATGCTTGAACGCCATCTAGGCCTCCTCCGCGCTCAACGAGCGCTGTTATGGTGACGATTTTGAATCACCTCACGCACCAGCAAGCTGGTCAAGGGTTGCGACAGTCGAGTCTGGATTTCCGAAAGAAAATCCAGGTCTTCTGGAGACACGGAAGTTTCTCCGCTATCCACGATGGCCTGGAGGAACGGTAGGATGTTCGACAGATCCCCCGAATCTGTCGCCTGCAACAACTCGAGTATTAGCTCTGGGGAAACAGGATACAACAACCCGTGCCTCAAAGACTTGAGGGTGGCAAACTGCTGTGACGATACTGAAGCTACACCACTTCTGATGACAGCTTCAATTAGAAGCATCATGTCGGTAATGTTTCTTTTCTTTTGCTCCGCCTTTGCCACGACGAGCAGTAATCCCTCGGAAACCTCGTCTGTTACCATACGGACAAGTTCCTCGGCCGACACCCCCATCGCAACGGCGAAGCCGGCAATCACACGAGGCTTTAGTTGTATGTTCTTGAAGATGATGAGGTTCGAAATGGTTCCCTGGGCCACTCCAACCTCCCTCGCAAACTCCTTTTGGGTCTTGTGGGAACTCGCAAGATACTCCTTCACCTTAACGCTGAACGCTACATTACTTCTCAATAGGTTGACCCTACTGTTTTTTGTTTTCATGGAACTCTCCTTTTACTTTATATTACATATTTTAATCAAATTGTCAAGATATTTTACCAATTTAATTTATTTTAATCCATATAAAACAAGGTTAGAAAGATTTCCTCAGAATTTTGTTATATTTTATTGACACAAAACCAGTATTGGTATATAATGGCTAAATATGAAAGAGCAAATATTAAAAATAGAGCAATTACTCAAGGATAGCGGTTTTTTGGACAAGGAAATATCCATATATTTGACTATATTGGAGCTCGGCAGAGGCACAGTAGCAGAGATTTCCCGCAAAGCGGGTATAAACCGTTCGACGGGGTATGTAATTTTGGACAGCCTAGCCGGGAAAAACCTGGTAAGCATATCCGGCAAAGAACCAAAACAGGAATACGTAGCCCTATCCCCCGCCAACCTGGTGGAGTACCTTAGCGCTCAGGCTGAAAAACAAAAAAAGCTCGCGGAGTCCGCGAGAGAAGTTCTGCCCGAGCTTACCTCCCTCTACAATGTGGGCGACAGGCCGAGAGTATTTTTTTACGAAGGCCTCGCCGGGCTGGAACACGTGTATGAAGATTCCCTATCTTCAAAAGGAGATATCTACTCCACTTCCACCTACGAAGAAATGCATGAGACCCTCCCAAAATATTTTTCTACGTATTATGAACGACGAGCAAAGAAAAAAGTTTTCGTGCATACGTTCGTAGCTGACACTCCCCTTGCTCGAGAAAGAAAAGCCAACGATGAAATCGAATACCGAGACACTTCACTCATTCCGCAAGATAAATTCCCTGTACCAACGGACATAGAAATATATAACAACAAAGTTATGATTGCTTCCTGGAAAGAAAAACTGGGAATCATTATTGAATCGGAAGAAATAGCCACCACGCTCCGAAGTGTATTCAAACTTGCCCTGACAGAAGCAAAAAAACACGATAAAATTTTAAGCGAAGAAAATTAGTACTCCCGCATTGAGATTTGCGCGTCTACTTTTTTCATGAGGTCTAGAACTACCGAGACGACGATGAGGATGGATGTACCTCCAATGGCTAGAGAAGATATGCCGGTAATACGCTGCATGACAAGCGGTAGCACCGCTATGAAACCGAGGAAAGTGGCTCCGAGCAAAGTAATGCGGGTTAACACTTTTGATATATACTGCGAAGTAGAGGGTCCCGGACGGATGCCTGGAATAAATGCGCCGTTTTTCTGCAGATTTGTAGAAAGAGATTCGGGGTCAAAAGTGACAGCTGTGTAAAAGTAGGTAAACAAAAATACAAATACGAAGTACAGGATAGCGTAAATCACGCTGGTCTGCGAGAACGCAAGAAGTACCTCTGAAATCTTGGCAATTATTGGATTAGCAAAACGAGTCAAAAATGTGCCAATCATTTGCGGGAAAAGAAGTATGGAGAGAGCAAATATTATAGGAATAACTCCGGCTTGGTTCACGCGCAAAGGCAGGTAGGTAGAGCCCCCGCCATACATTTTCATCCCTCTCACCCGCTTAGCGTAAGTGACGGGTATAGGTCTCTCTGCCTCGGTAACAAGCACTATCCCCGCTATAATCAGAATTCCGGCAACCAGAAATATCAGGAAAAGAGGAATCTGCGCAGGGGTAAAGTTAAATACAAGCTGGCTTACGGTGGCAGGAAGCTGGGAAACTATCCCGGCGAAGATTATGAGTGAAACTCCATTGCCTATGCCGAATTCGGACACAAGTTCCCCTACCCACATGAGAAGGACCGAACCCGCGACCACTATAAACAAGTTCGTAATGCGGTCAAAAGATGTCAGGTTTACCAAAATATTCTGCTGTTCCAGGATATATAAAAGCCCGAACCCCTGGATAACCGCAAGAGGCACGGAGAGGAGCCTGCTGTATTGGGCGAATCTTTTTCTGCCGGCCTCGCCTTCTTCGCTGTAAATTTTCTTGAGAGCGGGCACCATTATGGTAAGAAGCTGCATTATGATCGAACCGGTAATGTACGGACCAACTCCGAGCATTATGACCGATAATGTTGTCAGCCCTCCTCCGGAAAATATATTTAAAATTCCGAAAAACTGGTTATTGGAGAGAAATCTTGAAAGCTGTATGGCATCAACTCCCGGGATGGGAATAGCGGCAAGCAAGCGGAAAATTATCAAGGCAAAAAGCACGAAGAGAACCTTTCTCCTCAAGGTACCGTCTGTCCAAACCAGTTTTAATTTATCCCAAAAATTCATAATCTTATTTTATATCCGTATTACTTTAGACGTATCTTCTTGCCTTTGATTCCGAGGCGCTTGCGGATTTCTGAGAATTTTTCATCTTTACTGGCCAGTTTATCCTTTTCTATCATCAAAACTTTTTGAATAGACTTAAACTGGTATCCGCGGTTCTTTGGCAGCTTCTTAATGATATCACGAAGCTCTGGTCGGCGCTTATTTCCGGCGCGAGCCGTCTGACCTTTGCCTCCCCTGCCGGACGTCTTCGCGTGCTTGCCGCCACGTCCCACCAACCTGTCTTTTTTATTCTTATGTACTCTTTTTAGGTTATGTATTTGCATTTGATTAGGTTCTAGGTCTTAGCTTCTAGGTTCTAGTGTTTGACTAGCCCCTAGCAACTAGAAACTAGTCACTTTCTTTTAATGGTACTTCTTTATTAGCGATGACAACGGTCTCCGGAGTTATTTTTGTGTATTTTGAAGAAATTTGAGACAGGGCGGCTATGACGGCTTTCGCGTTGTTCAGCTTGTTCTTACTTTTGGATAAAATCTTTCCGGTGACATCCTTCATCCCGGAGAGCTTCACGATATCGCGCACAACCGAACCGGCCACAAGTCCGCGCCCTTTGTTTGGAAACAGAACCACCTGATTCCCGGAAAATTTAGCGGAAAGTTCGTGTGGAATAGACATTGTCTTGGTCAGGTTCAAGCGAATCATGTTTTTCTTTGCATTCCGGAGAGCTTTATTGATGGCAAGCGCGGTGTCCCCGGCCTTACCCAATCCCAAGCCTACGCTTCCTTTTTTATCTCCCGCGACCAGAGCCACGGAGAAAGAGAACCGGCGGCCTCCGGCTACGACACGGGTTACCCGACGGATATTCAATATCTTTTGGTCGAATTCTGGCTTGACCCTGTTGAAAGAAGACCTACCGCGTCCGCCGGTATTTCTTTTTTCTCTCATT
Source organism: Minisyncoccota bacterium (assembly GCA_036517215.1). Taxonomy (GTDB): domain Bacteria; phylum Patescibacteriota; class Minisyncoccia; order Phycocordibacterales; family UBA9973; genus UBA9973. Next base: position 56,865 of record DATDXF010000016.1, read on the forward strand.
CCTGTTCCTGTATTTTCTTTTGGTTTTGGTTTATCCATACTGATGTTTTTTAGAATTCTAATCCCGAGGCGCGCGCCTCATCCGCTACTAATTTTATGCGTCCGGTATATTTGAATCCGTTCCGGTCAAAAACGACTTTTTTTATTTTACCGCCTATTGCCGCCGCCGCTATCATCTTGCCTACTTCCTTGGCTCTTTCTGTTTTTGTTCCCTTGGTTACTTTAACATCGCTAGCCTGCGCCAGGGTCTTGCCGGTCTCGTCATTGATAACCTGCGCGTAAATAAATTTATTTGAACGAAAAACAGTCAGGCGCGGACGGGCTTCGGTCCCTTTTATCTTTGTTCGAATCTTTTTCTTTAGCCTTATTCTTTTGTCGGTTTTATTTTGCATATGTTTTACTGTCTATATTATACGGTCTTCTTGCCCTGCTTGCGTCTTATAACCTCGCCTTCGTAACGCATTCCTTTTCCTTTATATGGCTCGGGCTTTTTTAGGGCGCGAACTGCGGCAGTAAAACTTCCGACTAGTTCTTTGTCGATTCCGGTAATCGTAATATTATTTTTCTCGGCAGTGGCGGTAATGGTGTCGGGAATAGGTACGATGACAGGGTGAGAAAATCCTAAAGCAAAATGCAATTCTTTCCGCTGACCATTAACTTTGACCTCGGACTTGAATCCCACTCCTTCTAAAATCAATTTCTTTTGGTACGGAGTCTGTACTCCGGCAATCATGTTTTTTATATGCGAAGCGTATGTGCCCCAAAGAGATTTGGAGAATTTATCGTTGCGCTTTATATTCAGGGCTACCGCCTTTTCCGTAATGTCTATGGTTATGTCATCGCGAAAAATCTTTGAAAGAGAGCCTTTTGGGCCTGTCACCGTAACAACCACGCCATTCTGACCTGCATCTTTGGTGACTTTCACGCCGCTCGGTATTAAAATTTCCTGTTTGCCTATTCTGCTCATAATATTTATGTAATGATTACCAAATTCTAAATAGCGCTTCACCCCCTACTTGTTCTTTGCGCGCTTCTTTGCCTGATAAAATTCCCTTTGGGGTCGAAAGCACAAGGAGTCCTGTACCGTTCCTGACAGAATGTATGTCTTTCATCCCGAAATACACTCTCCTTGATTGTTTTGAAATTCGCTCAACTTCCGCTATTTTCGGCTTTTTGTCCACATACACCAGCCCGACCTCGAGCACGGGCTGTCCTTTTTTAACTTTCTTGGATACTTCGGACACATAGCCGGCCTTTTTCAGACATTCGCCTATGGCGTTTTTCATGTTGGAGTACGGAATTAAAACAGACTCCTTTCCGGCCAGGCTTCCGTTCTTCATTATTATTATCATGTTTGAAATTGAATCCATATAAATTTATTTTAAACTACTACCAGCTTGATTTACGAACACCCGGAAGCATTCCTTCGTTTGCTAATTCCCTGAAACATATTCGGCAAATACCGAAGTCGCGCATAAAAGCATTTCCCCTGCCACAACGAAAACACCTGTTTTTCTGCCTGGTGGAAAATTTTTGTTTCTTTTTGCTTCTTGCTATAACTGATGTTTTTGCCATCCCAGTACTAAAATTTTAATTAATAAACTTTGTCTTTATGCCCCGTAATCAAAAATTTAGTACGGGACAGGTAAATAATAAATCGGGAGTGCTCCGCTAATATCTCACTTTTTTTCTCCGAACCTCTAATTATTAGAGCGTCGGAGGAGAAAAATGGATTAAGCGGAAACTGCTTCCCTTGTTGAGAATATTAGCAGATTAACCCTAAAGAGTCAACCTTGGAGCTACTTACAGTTGGGTACAGAATTCCAGCCGGCGTACCCAAGGCTTCCAACCACTATTTTGCACCAGCCGGGAACTGCATCTGTTTCGAGCTGCACAAGCATGGTATATCCTTTTGTTCTATCGGTATACCAATATCGATATCTATCACTTCTGGTGCGCGTCGGGTCTTCCGGAAGAGTTGCGATATACTTTGGCGTTAATCCGACTACTGCGTATACAAAAGAAGTAGTCGCAGAAGGGTACGTATTGTTGTCATTATAAAAGATTTCTGTTGCAGTGACGATTTGGCGCAATTCTACTAACCTTTTAGCATCTCTAGCTTTTGCCCGCGCGGTATTTAAGCTTGCCATAACAACGCTAGCCAAAATGCCGATGATGGCAACGACTACCAAAAGTTCTATTAAGGTGAATGCTCGGTTTGTTGATTTAATATCCATTTATTATGATGGGATCTTAATTTATTTTATCAATTTCTAGTTCTGGCGGCGATTCGGTGCTGGGTCCGCTTTTTAAAAATATAAAAAGAGATACAACAATAGCCAGCACCACAAATCCCAAGAGCACATATTCCGCCTGCCTCTCTTCCTTGATCGCTCCACCGGACCATTTCGTAACTAATTGCACCATTTTCGGAGTAGCCGTTTCTTTATAATATTTTACCGCTCCATAACTTGGGGTTTCAAACTTCACGCCTTCCACTGCATGCTTTGGCTCAATAATATTACTTTGCTGAATGACTTTCCCGGGCTGCCCATTTGCCGAAGTATTCCCAAACTCTTCTAGCGCTTTCTTTATCTCTTCGTTTCCCTCTAGATTCAGATCGTCCATGGTAGTATTATACAACATTTTAAAATATATCAAAAAAACAAAAAATCCCCCGCCAGAGGCGGGCAGGCCTCTACGGGGAACTTTGGGAGGAATTTTTTACTTCTTCTTTTTAGTCTTCGCGTCAATAATAGAGACACCGCGAGCAACACGCTTTACCAGAACTCTTTGCTTCTCCCGCCAGCCGAGAGAGCGCATGATTTCAGCCGGAATTACTATTGAAAAAGATTTTGCTCTGCCGACTCTTGTTATTTTTCTAATTGAATTTATTGGTCTTGCCATACTTTAACTGATGAGTTAACTCAGTAATTAATTTCTTGTTTTTAATTCTATTTCCTCTTTTTGTAAATCAAATTTAACAATAAAATTTTCAAAAAATCCTTTTTGCCCGACGAGGCCATATGGCATTACTCTGCCGGCAACATCAGGCATAAAACCTACTTCAGCTTTATGCGTCCACCCTCCTACTTCAATTTCAATACTATGCAAATAGTATAAAGAGACTTTTCCTCCAACTCCAAATACCTCACGGGGTTTACCTTTAGAAATATCAAGACCGAGCGCTTCACCAACTTCTGAATGAAAAAGACAAATATCGGCCCCTGAATCAACCAGGGCCTCATAAAGAAGAGATCTGTGATTTGATTTTAATTTAATCTCTATAACAGGTCGTAGCGCTAAACCGTATTTCTGATAGTTGAATTTCATAGAGCCCCAACATAAGCATCTAAGGTTTTTGGCATTCGGCTAAAAATAGGGGAATTATACCCTTTTTTAAAAGCTTGGTTCATGGCTTCTTTGAGAGTTTTTCCACTTCCCACCACAGTATCTCTGTCATCAGCAAGTGCTACCCAAAGACCTTTATATTTATTGAACATTTTCGTTCGATCTTTCACCATATTTTAATTATAGCAAACAAATAGTAGAAAGCAAAAACTACTTCTTCTTACTGTCTTCTTCTGTCTTGAAAGGCACCCCTAAGAGCTCAAAAAATGCTGTTCCTTCTTTGATATTTTTGGCGGTAGAAACCAGAGTAACAGACATCCCGAAAATATCTCGGATATCTTCATCGGCTGTTTCAGGAAAAATGGTGTGCTCTTTTATGCCTATCGTCAGGTTTCCTATGTTGTCCACCGCCTTGCGGGAAATTCCACGGAAGTCTTTGGTGCGGGGTAAAGCGACATTTATAAGTTTTTCAAGGAAGGCGAACATTCTTTTCCCTCGGAGTGTTACGGAAACTCCCACCGGGTCGCCTTGACGAATCTTGAAAGAAGAAATTGACTGCTTGGCTCCGCGCAGAGTCGTCTTTTGCCCGGTTATTTTTGCGAGCCTGTCGGCAACAGCGTCATTTTTATTTTTGTCTTTCTTTATCATTGTGCCGGTGCCGACATTGATAACAACCTTTACCATCTTGGGCGCTGCCATTTTGTTCTTATACCCGAAGACACTTTTTAATCTCTCAAAAGCTTCTCCTTCTTTTTCTCTGACTGTTAAATTTTCCGTTAAATGTTTTGTCATATGTTTTTATTTACTTATCTGCTTTTTTGGCGTTTGAAGCGTTTATAGGCATGGCAATACTTATCATGGAGCCCTTTTCCCCGGACTTTCTAGGCCTCTGGTGCTTCTTCATCATGTTCAAGCCTTCCACGACAATTTTGTTTTCTTTGGGTAAAACACGGATAATTTTACCTTTTTTACCCTTATCTTTGCCTGCTATCAATATTACGTTGTCATTTTTTTTTAATTTCATAACTTTATACTAATTAAATCACCTCCTGTGCCAAGGAAATTATCTTTTGAAATCCCTTCTCGGCTAATTCCCTTGGTATTGGCCCGAATACACGGCCAGCCTTCGGGTCTTTTTTGCCTTTTTCCAGGATAACCACGGCGTTATCGTCAAAACGAATATATGAACCGTCTTTTCGTCTGTAGGCGCCTCTCGTGCGCACGACGACAGCCTGATGTACGTCTTTCTTCTTGACTCCTTTGCGGGGGCTTGCAACTTTAACCGAAATAATAACCAGTTCGCCTAAGGTCGCATATCTCTTTTTGGAAGAGCCTAAAATCTTGAACACCTTTCCTACGGTGCCTCCGGCGTTGTCTGTTATTTTTACCAATGTTTCGTTTTGTATCATGATTAATTTTACTGAGCGAAGCGATTATAAAATAATCACCCTGTTAAATCCGCTTCGCGGCGCCCTTTGGGCGATTTAACAGGGTCGGGTCTCAGACGACCCGAAACCTTTTGTCTTTGGAAATCGGCCTGGTTTCCACTATTTCTACTTGGTCGCCAACTTTATATTTATTTTCCTCGTCGTGCACCTTGTATTTTTTGCTGACTTTGTAAAATTTTCCATATAGAGGATGTTTGATGAAACGGGAAACCGATACCACAATAGTCTTGTCCATCTTATCGGAAACAACCACGCCCTTTAAAACGTTCCCTTGCCTACCGGTAGGCAGGCCTTTGTTTTCCTTATTTCCTGCCTGCGCAGGCAGGTCTTGTGCCTTTTTTGTTGTCATATATTTATCTTACTTAGATTTCATTTGGGTTAAAACTCTTGCAATCTGTTTCTTTAGGCTGCCCAGTTCTTTTACGTTCTTGGACCTGGACCCCTCGGCTTTAAAATTAATCAAGCGTACTTCTTCGCGTAAAGCCGTGAGCTTCTTTACAAGCTCCCCTTCTTTCATATCTTTTAAATGATCTTTCTTTGTTTTAGCCATAAATTTTACTGCTTATGCGCGCGACTGACAATTCTGGTTTTAATTGGCAGCTTGCTGCCGGCTTTTCGAAGCGCTTCGTGCGCCACTTTCTCTTCGGCTCCGTCCACTTCAAAAATAATGCGTCCGGGCAAGACATCAAAACAATATCCCTGCGGGTCTCCTTTTCCCTTTCCCATGCCCACCTCCGCGGCTTTTGCGGTAAAAGGCCTGTCGGGGAAAATACGCACCCAATACTTTCCTGTCTTTGTAAGCGTTCGGGAAATTACTTTTCGGGCTGACTCGATTTGGGTAGACTTTACCCTTGCTTGTGTTTCGGACTTGAGACCGAAAGAGCCGAAGGCTAGCTTTATGCCGCGCGTGTCCGCAGAGCGGGATTTCGGGTTGCTCCTACCTGTCTGCCATTTTCTAAATTTTACTTTTTTTGGTATCAACATAAAAATTTAATCTGTTTTCAGGTTATTTTCTTTCTCGCTTTTTGGAGAAGTGGAATAGGCAGTTTTGGCAGACTTCTTGTCCGCAAAAATTTTGCCCCGGTATATCCAGACCTTGATGCCGATGGTTCCGTAAGACAGAATAGCGCGCTCTCGCTTAAAATCTACGTCCGCGCGGAAAGTCTGAAGCGGTATACTTCCTCTCTTTAGCTCTTCCGTACGGGCAATTTCAGCTCCGCCAAGGCGCCCTCCGAGCACGACTCTCGCTCCTTCTACGCCATGAGCCTGCATTACCTTTTCAATGATTTGCTTGATAACCCTTCGGTACGGCATCCTTTTTTCCAGGCCTTCGGCTATCATGTAAGCCACAATGGCCGCGTCCGCTTCCGGGTTCGTAACTTCCATAATTTCCAGTTTGAAATCTTCCGGGCGCGGAAGCTTCAGACTATCCATCTTTTTCAAAATGTCTTCTTTTAGCTTGGTAGCTCCTTCTCCGGACCTCCCTATTATCAGACCCGGACGGGAAGTTTTTATAATAAAGCGGGTAGCTTTCCGGCTACGCTCGATTTCAATCGTTGAAACATACATACCCCGTAGCTTTTTTTCCAAATATTGTCGTATCAAAACATCCCCTTTCAGGTAGGTTACATACTTTTTAGGGTCGGCAAACCAGCGGGACTTCCAGTCTCTTAGTATTATCAATCTATGCGCATATGGGTGTACGATTTTACTCATTTTATTTCTTTGGTGATTTTGTTTTTGGTAAAGTTGCTACCTTTGACTTTCTACCTCTTCGGCGGATCGCCGGCGAGGCGATTTCCGCTAAAAGTATATTAATGTGGCTGGTGCGCTTGTTTATCCTGTGCCCTGTGCCCATGGCAGCCGGCATCATTCTTTTCATTACTATCCCTTTGTCCACGCGCAATTCCTTGATCATCAGATTTTCCGCATCTATCCCCATTTGTTTTGCATTCGCAACAGCGGACAAAAGAAGCTTCTTTAAAGGCAGCCCGGCGCGCTTTGCCAGGAAATCAAGTTCCGCTATAGCTTCCGCCACGCTCTTCCCTTTTATCAATCCCGCAACCAGGCGGACTTTTCTCGGCGATTGTCTGTAATTTTTTAAAAATGCTTTCATAATAATTATTTATAGTGAGCTTGTCGAACTATTTCTTTTTCGCGTCATCGGCAGCCGCGGTCGCGGACTTAGCCTGGGCTATTTCGGCTTCTTTCTTCTTCATTTCAAGCTCTTTCTGCATCTTTCCTCCGTGCTTCATAAATTTCTTCGTTGGAGAAAATTCGCCAAGTCTGTGACCTACCATGTCTTCGGTAACCAGAACCTCTACGTGCGTCTTGCCGTTATAAACTCCAAAAGTAAAACCGAGCATCTCCGGGGATATCATGCAGGCCCTTTTCCATGTTTTGACCATCGGGGTCTGGAGCGGGTTAAGGCCCTCAATCTTTTTTAAGAGCCTTTCGTCAATATTCAGTCCTTTTTTGATACTTCTAGTCATGGTTATTTTCTCTCGTATAAACAAAACGGCTCTCATTTGAGCCTTAAATCATACTAACAAATTCAGGAAATAAGTCAAATAAAAGAAATAAAAGGAGAACGGAGGGCCGTCGCGTCGCGAAGGCCCTCCATTGGGGACTGGTTCATAGAACCGGTCCGGGGATGATTGGGCGTAGAAGCCCAGTGGGATGGGTGGAGAATCACTTACTGCGCCGTCCTTGCGCTATTCGGTGTCCTCCGGCGGGAAGGGTTCAACGGATGTTCTCGGACCCCGACGTCCAGGTCAGTAACTGATCCAACTGCCCGTCGAATGTAGGAACCCCCACCGACAGTTGTACGTCTTCTTTCGAATGTACAACCGAATTCTCTCTTCGTGGCGGGCGTTCCGGTTCCCTCTAGTGCTCATTGTGCATGGCTCCTTCTTTGGCGAGCTATCGCTATAGTCCTTCGCCTTCGTTAGGGATTATATCATACATATTAAAAAAGTCAATGTCAAGATGTTGATAAATCTTGTAAAAATAAAAAAAATCCCTCCGTGGGAACTTGTGAATCCTGTGTATTAAAAATTAATTTTTAGGACTACAAAGTGAAAAGGCGTCGATTGACGCCTTCGGTGGATGGAGAGAAAAGCTATGCTACTTCTTGAAAACCCGGCCGTTGTACGACTTGCGTGGCGGCGGAGCCTTTACCTTGACGGCGTTGGCGACGTTTTTCGAGTTAGCTTTCTGCTCCCGAATCAGTTCTCGAAGTGCCATGATGTACATTCTCCTCACAAATATTATAACATTTTTAAAGAAAAAAGCAACAAAAAATCCCTGTAACGAGAAAGGCCCGGCCTTCGTAAATACGAAGGCCGGGCCTTTCTTTATTTTCTTATTTATTCTTTCCGGTCTTTCGGCGGGAAACTATAAAGACGTTTGAGTATTTCTTCGGCCCGCGGGTCTTCCTGCCTCCGGTAACTTTACCCCACATGGTTTTTGGCCTCTTGGTTCCTCGTCCTTGTCTGCCTTCACCTCCTCCGTATGGATGGTCTACCGGGTTCATCGCCGTTCCGCGGACAGTAGGTCGTATCCCCTTCCACCTGGAGCGTCCCGCTTTTCCGTAATTTTCCAAATGATGTTCTTCGTTAGAAACAGTACCCACGCACGCGTAACACTCTTCGTTTATTTTTCGAACTTCTGTGGAAGGCATTTTTATGTTTGTGTACCCATCCGCGTTTGCCACGACTTGCGCGAATATTCCCGCGCTGCGGCCTATCTTTGCTCCGCCCATGGGCTTTATCTCAATGTTGTAAACAAAAGTTCCTACCGGAATGTTTTTAAGAGGGAGTCTGTTGCCTGCGGTCAAGGGAGCTTTCGGGGAAACAATAAAAGAATCACCGGCCTTTACGGATTTGGGCAAAACAACGTATCTCTTTTCTCCGTCGCGGTAAACAGCAAGCCCGATAAAAGCCGAGCGGTTCGGGTCGTATTCAATAGATTTTATTTTTGCGGGAATTTCTTTTTTGTCATACAGGAAATCAACATCCCGGTACAAGCGCTTGTGTCCTGCCCCTTTGTGGCGCATGGTAATGCGTCCCTGGCTGTTTCGTCCTACCGAACGCCTGAATCCATAAGTGAGAGACTTGGTCGGAGTGGATGTGGTTAAAACTCCCCTGTAGCTCACATTGGTCATTTGTCTCCTTGATTTACTTGTAGGTTTATATGTTTTCATAAATTGCTTTTCACAAGTCAGACATGTGGCTCCCACATGTCTGACTTGTGAGTTAAACGAATTCTATCTTATCTCCTTTTTTTAGATATACTAATGCTTTTCTGCCGCCTCCCCGCACTCCTTCTTTGCTTCTGCTTTTCATGACTGTTTTCTTTGGAATAGGGAGGACATTTACTTTTACCGGTTTGACTTTATAAAGCGCAAATATAGCCTTCTTTATTTCTGTTTTATTGGCGGATTGTGAAATATCAAAAGTATAAACGTTTTTTTCCGCTGAAAAAGAAGCTTTTTCGGTGACCCTCGGATTTTTAATAATTTGCGTGTTCATAAAATAAAATTAGGCTCAACTAGACTCTAGATTCTAAAAACTTAACTGCTTCAATGGGATTCTCTATCAAAAGATATTTATGGTTCAGGACGTCCATCGGGTTCAGATTTTTGACGAATACGATTTGGAGCGTTGAAATATTCCTGAAGCTTTTTTCTGTTTTTTCGCTACGGTCGGAGAGAGCCATAAGGATTTTGGGGTTCTTGGTTTTTATGTTTTTGAAATTTCCGACTTTAACGAGGTTGTCCACGACTTCTGCAGCTTTCTTTGTTTTTATTTCTGCAGCAGTAAGACTATCGACAAAAAGTATCTCCTTGTCTTTAAGTTTTTTGGAGAGCACGGAAAACAAAGCCTGCGCTCGCATTTTCTTTGAAATTTTCCTTTTATAGTTCTTCTCTGCGAGCGGACCGTGGGTAACTCCTCCGCCAACCCAGATAGGCGAACGTGAAGACCCGTGACGGGCGCGGCCGGTTCCTTTTTGCTTCCATGGCTTCTTCCCTCCCCCGCGAACTTCTCCGCGTCCTTTCGTGTCGGCGGTTCCGGCGCGCTTGTTTGAGCGCATGGATTCTACAACCTGGTGCACCAAGTCTGCGCGCCATTTGGCGGCAAAAACTTTCGCCGGAAGATCAATACTCCCAGCTTCAGCCCCTTTTTGGCTGTATATTTTTGCCTGTATTTTATTTTCGGTTTTTGCTTCCATATATTTATCTCAAATTACCTGCTGACTACTTCCACCAAAGTGCCTCTTCGTCCGGCGATTGCGCCTTTGATAAGCATCAGATTGTTTTCCTTATCCACAAACACAACTTGCCGATTCTTCTCCGTAATACGATCAGAGCCCATTCTTCCCGCCATACGCATGCCTTTAGGCACGTGCGTGCGGAGTCCTCCCCCGATGCTACCAGGCTCACGCTCGGAATGTTTCTGTCCGTGTGTTCTCGGGCCTCCGGCAAAACCGTGCCTTTTGACCACGCCCTGGAAACCCTTACCTTTGGACACGCTTGAGATTGATATCTTGTCTCCCGGGGCAAAGACAGAAACGTCGACTACGTCCCCTTCTTTTACTTCGCTTTTATCCGATGGCTTAAGTCTGAATTCCTTTAAGGTCTTGTAAAAAGCGCCTTTCATTGCTCCCGCCGCGCCCTTGGTAACCCGTTCTTTTTTCTGTACGCCGAAACCAACTTGCACGGAATCATATCCATCCTTGTCTTTGGAGAAAATGCGGGTAACGGTAGCCGGAGTGACTGACAATATTGTCACGGAAGTAACAACTCCGTCTTCGGAAAAATACTCCGCCATATTTTCTTTTGTGCCAAGAATAAATTTCATATGATTACATCATTTTAACGTCGATATCTACTCCGGAAGGCAACGAAAGATTAGTCAGGGCCTCCACGGTCTTTGCATTTGGATTTATTATGTCAATCAGTCTCTTGTGCACCCTTATTTCGAATTGTTCCCGTGTGTTTTTGTAAATAAAGGACGAACGATTGACCGTATATTTTTTTATTTCGGTTGGCAACGGCACAGGCCCCACGATGACCGCGTCATAGCGTACGGCTGTGTCCATTATTTGTTTAACAGAGGCATCCAAGATCTTGCTCTCGTAAGCGCGAACTCGAATACGCAATACTACTTCTCCGTCGCTTTTTCCATCGGCGCGAACAGATTTCTCCTTTTTGGCGGGAATTATTATTTTTTTCGCCTTTTCTTTTTTTGCGGCTTTCGCTC
>DATDXF010000017.1:0-18151 GCA_036517215.1 Minisyncoccota bacterium
TCTCAATACCGGCGGAATTCAATATATCCGTATCACTACTGTTAATTTTCTCGGCGCTTTCCGGCTCCTCATCTTTTGGCTCCTGCGTCTTCATGAGTATGTTTCGGATCTCTTTTAATATTTTTTCGTTGACCGCATTGACCAGAGTGCGAATTTTATCATCTCCCAAACCCGTGCTGGCTTTTACCGATTTTTCAAAATCATTCGGATGAGTGAAGCCAAGCATTACCATGTTTGTCTCAAGGGATAACTGACCCATCTGTTCAACATTTAGGTTTTCTTTTTGTCCTATTTCAATGATATTGTCATCCACTTTTGCGCCCATAATCGCCCACTTCAAGTCCTCGGGCAAGCTCTCAAATTTTTTTTGTATCTCTTCTAGTGTTATTTCCATAAAAATATTTATTTTAAGCTAATAATTTTTATTTACCTGGAGTGTTTCCTGTTCCTCCTCCACTTCCTCCACCTGATGGTGTGCTTGGGGCCCCTTTTGGCGCGCCACCCTGTGACTTTGGGTCTTCAGGCTTTTTTTCTTTTTTGTCTCCTCCTTTGCCTTGGACTCTATCTTCATCTCTACCCGCATCGGTAAGCTGTTTTTTAGCTTTTACGATATTTTCCGGCGCGTCCCTCAATCGTTTCATCGCCCCTTCCCGGAGAGTAGCATTTATCATATCATTTCTTAATTCAGTTATTCTTGCCGTTCTCTCAGGTGTTTTTCCTTCTCGCTCTTCGAGTTCAGTCATGGTCTTTAGGCTGAGCCTTGCCTTTTCCATAGTAAAGTTCAAATGAGCCAATTCTCTTTCTATGTTGCCGGTTATTACCTCAGGCTCTCCTCTTTCGTTTTGTTTTACCAGCGGTAGAAGATTTCCGTTTTCATCTTCTGTTGTGAAATCAGGGTGATTTGCAAGGCTCTTTTCAAGCGCTTCGGTCAAGAGATTAGTATTTTTATTAAGAGTATCCATATGTGCTTCCATCCTTGACCGTATGTTCTCCATTTTCTTTTCTTCCTTTTCATGCGCCTCGGCAAACGCGTCTTCACCGGCAGTTTCTTTCAGGTTGTAGCCTAATGCTCCGACAGCCCCTACCGGAGCGCCGATTCCAGCTCCCGCCATGCCGGCAGTTATTGCCGCGGACAAGCCGCCACCGCTCAAGCCTCCAACAGCCATTCCGCCCAGGCCTCCCGTGGCAAGTCCGGCGGAGACTGCTAATGCTGAGCCGATAGCCATCTTTGTGGTTCGCGCTCCTGCTTTGTTGACCTCGTTAGCCACAGCTGGGTCAAATCCAGCTTTTGCCTTCTCAAGCTTTTCAGGTTCGTTTTTGTACTGTTTTTCTGCTTGCTTCGTATATGTATCGGATGTTTTATAATTTTCTTTATCAACAAACCCACTAGTGCGTTTAAATGTGCTATATGCAACCGCGCCCAACAGTCCCTCTAATCCAAGCTGGTCAGTAAATGCTTTCATTCTGTCGTGGTTTAGGTTAAATGCTGCATTTGGTCCCGTGTACGCCTTTGGCTTGTTCTCCTTGTCGTACTCCTCTTCGTTAAACCCTGGTTTTTTGCGTAAAGATTCTTTGCTTTTTTCATACTGTTCCAGTCTTGCAGCTGACCATTCTTTGACTTCGTCATTTGTCTTTCCTGTCTTATAGAGCTTGGACTCTTCTTCAAGGTCATGCTTTCTTTTCTCAACCCTTCCTTTGTATCCGTCTTTTTGAGAGCCCAGTCCTATTACTTTAGCCTGCTGAAGATCTATGCCCGCAGATTTTGCCAGCGCTTTTCCGGCCCTTGATTGTCCGATATCAAACGAAGCTTTGGACCCGTAGTCTCCTGCCTGAATGAATTTTCTCGCAGCCCAACCGGACAAGCCTTTTTTCTTCGCTGATTCTTTCAAACCTTCATCACTAGCTACCTTGGCGGCAAACTTCCCTACTGTCCCGGTGGCAAGGAGTGCTGTGCCGCCGGTTGCCGCGCCAAGCGCAAGTCCGCCTGCTACTTTTGCGGCCATTATTCCCACCTCCGCTATTTTCCCGGCTGCCTCCTGGGCAAACTTTGTTGCCCTCTTCAGCAAAATCAAAATAAACATGGCTGGAAGAAGGATGGTTAATATTTCCGCCGCAAGTACCCGCGATCCTGACTCGGGTAACATGTCTTTAAATATATTCGCCTGTATCAGCTTAAATATAAAATACATGAAGAACATGTAAATAGGAGCCATAAAAGAGACTTTCAGCAAACGTTTTGACCATGCGTCCCACCCTATGTATTCCGTGTGCGCCAGAAGCGGTATAGAAAAAGACATAAAAGCAAACGGTGAGAATATTATGAGAACCCATAATTCTATTACCCGCATCAAAAAAGCAAAAGCGGCCACGAAGAAACACCAAGCGGCGAAAAGCATAATCGCCCCAGAGATAAGGATGATAGATATCATTATTGCCGGCGGAATGACTTCTTGCGGGAAATAGTAGTTTTTTAGAGCGTTCCCATACCCGGCAACAACACCTGGAACCCCCAAAAGTAACCATCCCTTCCCAGGATGTTCAAATGTTTGAACCACAACTATCTGGTTTTTTATTTTTTTAAAAAAATCATCCCCTAACATTTTACTAGCGTCAAACTTCGCAACCATAGCGCCGGAAAGGTCTTTTTCTGTTTCCCTGCCCGACACCGAGGTATACGGTTTTAGGTGGGCCTCTCCCCCGTCTATGGACTCCGTAGTGGTAACAGTCAGCTTGTTGTAAAAAACCAAAGCCAGGATATTGGAAGAGTCAATGACGACCTTCGCGAAGAACATGGAAAAATTTATAAGCAGTGCAGTTATCACTACCCGGGCGATAATTTTTTTTGTGTCATGTCCGCCCATGTCCAAAATCATTTTAACGGCTACATACAGAAGAATGAGGATAAAGAAAATGTTGGAAATGTCCCGCACTACTTCCCAGGCGGGGCCGATAAACTTAGAACCGGAAATCATCTGATTGTTCAGCGCCAAATCTATCATAAAGTTAAAAAGATTGGCGGACTGGTACAGAAGAAAAGAAGGGATAGAAAAAAATAGCCAATAGAAAATCTGTTCTATGCATCCGGGCAAGGTAACAGACTTAGTAAAATCACAAGATTTATCCAAGTTTCTTTCAAGGGCGGATTTTTGTGTTCCTTTTTCTCCGGGCACTGAGTCACCACCTCCATCAGGAAATCCGTCGTCTCCTTCCTTATTTCCATACTCTTCTTTGGTTCCCCAATGGTACCCGGCAGCAACTCTTTCTGGAGTAAGACAAGTTTCTTTTGATATACCGCTACGAAAGAGAACACCTTCCGGGTCAAAACAAAATTCAGGAACACAGGGTGCATTACTGTTGTCTTCGTTGCAGATTTCTTTTGGATTTTCCGTTGAGGCGGACGCAGGCACCAGAGGGGTGAATAAACCTACAACCACAAGCATTATTAATCCCAGTACTAAAATTTTACTTTTGGATTTTAATTTTAATTTATTTTTGTCTTCTTTAATCATTTTCTTTTTACTGCCATTTAATCAAAAATTTAGTACGGGACAGGTATATAAGGTAAAATTTTTTCTTTCTTACGGTTTCCTAAAAACTAGGCAAACTTCCTTTATAGTCTGACGCCGAGGCCGTATATATAATGCTACAGCTTAAGGAAATATTCACCGAGCCCGCGACGGTCGATATGTTTTGCGCGTTTACGAGGGGCAGCTTAGGATAGTTAACTGTCCCGCTGTTTACGAATGAGCCGTGGGAATATCCTCCTGCAATCGGTCCGTCGCAGAATGTCGCTTTTTCCGTGAAAGAAGCCATTGTGCTTTCTGTTCCCCCGGGATTTGACCACCCTTTTGCCGTCCGCTCGGCGGCGCACTGAGTTATCAACTTGTCTAGGTTAGCGGATTTACTTTTTGCCGCTGCAAGCTGGATTCTGGTTTCTTCCAAAGAAATATCATTTGTCACGCTTTCACTTATGGCCTCATACTGTTTCCATAGAGAAACCAAAGATTTTTCACCATCAGATCCGGGATTCGGAGTGGTGGTTATCGCATCAAGCCCGGACTTAATTTCTTGCAGGATGGACAGAACAGTCTTTGTCGACCCAATTTTAATGGTCAACTCGCCAGCTTGTTGATAAATACCGGGCAAATCGCTTACCGCGCTTACATTGCTCGACGAGGAAGGCAAAGCGTTATTCGTTTGTACACTTAGCCAGTCTTTGAAGAAGTCTGTGGCAAATTTTAACTCTTTCAAATCCAAATTAGCTTTTATTACCGCTTCTTCGTTGTTGCTATTCAAATCTTCCTGAAGGCGGACGCTGTTTCTCTGTGACTCCTGGTCGACTCTGGCTTGCCATCCCATATCCGGCCCCGGCTGACATATGTCCAGTTGCTGCACTTTTGGCCAAATTTGGCCAAAAATCTGCATAATGCCAGGCCCGCTATCATTTGGGGTGTCATTAGTCATGGCGAGAAGTTCTTTGGTGGTATTTTCCACCGCAGTATCTACTTTTCTCTTGAAATCAGGGAGGACTATAGTCTGATCCGGACCTTCCCAGGGAGTATTTGCTCCTACGGGGGCCGTGCCGAGAGTTTGGCCGTTATAGCTCCAATCATCTTCGGGAGGTTGCGGGTTTATCTTGCTGGATAAAGCGTTTAAGCCCTTTTCCAGGAAATGATTTAGAAGGGCGTCAAAGATTGCGGAAAGGCTGTTTCCCATTGCTGCTCCGAGTTCTGTTTGTCTCAGGTGTGAACCCATGGCATCCGTTATCTGGTTGGAGATAACGGCTCCCGGGGTAGTCGCGATTAAGCCAGGAGAACCGTCTTCTTGTGGCGGACAAACATTTTTGCCGTTCTCGCCCTTTGGGTCGTTAAATGCGGCTTTTGCCTCAGCCAAAGCCTTATCATAGGCCAAGTTGTAGTCAAAAATATCTTTGGCTGTTACCGTACATGGCTTTCCGCTAAGAGACATGGTGCAGGACGGAGGTTTGTACGGATGATCCTTTCTCCACTGTCCTTCGTTAAAGGTCGGCTGGTTGAACTGATTATACACACTATTATAATCAGGGTTAGTCGCGCATGTCTGTGGAGATAAAAATCCTGCCCCTTGCAGCAGCACGTCTTTGAGTTTCTGCGCCTCATTCTGCGCCACGCCCTGTATTCTAGAAGCTATCTCGTTCGTTGCTTTTATTTGGAACCCTTCACTATTGTTTTGCGGAAACTGGGTATTAACGATAAAAGCATTCCACCCCCCCGTATTAAAATTATTTTGGTAGTTGTATCTGTATACCGGGTCTGCCAGAGCTACTCCAAGGCTATAAGACATGTTATCGGAAAGCTTTCTTTTATATGCGTTAATAATGCTTAAAGAGAAATCTTTGCCGAAAGGATATTTTAAAGCGTCGTAGCCAAATTCATTTACCAGGGTTTTCACTTCGGACTTCACTATATCCGTAAAGAATGACTGTGGATTTTCCAAAAACAAAGGCGAGCCGTGGAAACCGGAGTTTATCCAATTTATGGTGCTTTTGGTTATTTCCTGGAGCGCCTTTCGAGCAACAGCCATGAGAACCTGTTTGGCAACCTCTTTTGCGAAAGTTTTAATAGCCAAAGCGGTTCGGGATATGTTGGTGGCTGTATTCCCTGTGGTTGAAGCTCCGGTCAAAGCCAGGATTATTCCGTTTATATAGTCCCACACCGGTGCGGTGGCTTCCGCTCGCTTTGGGGCAGACAGCAAAACGGCAGGAAGCAGCATTGCAACAATTAAAAAAGCGGATATTAACTTGGTCATATTGCTTTTTTCCCTTACTGTTTGCATTTTCTTTGTTTTATTATATAATTTTTCCTTTAATTATTCAATTTTTGGCTAAGTGCGTCCGTAAGATTTTTTACGGCGATCTCCAGAAGGTCTGCGTTCGCTTCATATTTACTTATGCCGCCGAGCGCCACAATAACGTCATCTTCGTAAAGTTTTATGTCGCTTATATTTTCTACTACTCTCTCAAGGGCATTGACAACATCCACGTGATAGCTCAAAAAAGATGGTGGGACGCTTACCTTGACCATTCCGTCTATCAGCCTGTTTGTCTGGTCTATTAGCGGGTTGAACTCGAGGAGCGCGCTCGCGTCGACATTGTTTTCGTCAATTATAAATTTCTGCAATACATCCAAAATACTGTAATTTGCCTGGTATTTTTTAAATATCTCCCCCAGAGCGTCCGCATAGTCTTTAGTGTCCTTAAAAAGGTCGCTTTTTGTCAGCTTAAAATCAGTAACCATATAAATTTTCCTAGGAGGAGAATTTTTTATGTGTTCCGCGATTGCGCTGCTTATCTTCTCCGCTGTCTCTTCATTCATTGCCCCGTTTTGGGTAGTAGCGGCGACAGTACTGAAAAGCTCCCTGGAAAATTTATCGGTTTCTGTCAAATTTTCTTCCTCCGGACCGTTTTTATCTTTTATGTCCACTCCGCCACTTTCCGCGGCTCGCAGCTTGTTTACCGTTACGCTGTCAGGGGTTCCCTGGGTGGTTTCTTTTTTGGTCGGGTCTGTTCCCCACAAGCCTTCTTCCCAGTCCAGGATCCCATCTTCATCCGTATCTTTGTTTATCAGGTCTGCTATTGCAATATTGTTGTAAACCAACCCCGTATCTTGATTTCCAACTTCTGAAAGTTCTCTGTTTTTTAAAAACAATCCGTTTTTTACCCAAAAAAGCGCAACAAGAAACAGCACCGCAAAAACGATTAAAATTATCTTTTTGTGTTTTGCCCAAAATAATTTAATTATGAGATAATTATAGCATATTTTATTTATGCAACCCCCTAAATCCCCCTTCTCAGGGGGATACGCATTCTTCCTCCCTTGATAAGGGGAGGGCAGGAGGGGTTTAAATTATTTTGCGAGGGGAATCCAGTCCGCAAGGCTCAAGTCTTCTGCTCGCTTGTTGCCGAGAGAGAGCGTGACCTGCTCGTTTTTGAAATTTTTTGCCTCGCCCGGCTCACCCGTAGCATTGTCCGTAAGGCTACTGCCGAGGGAGCTATGCCCAAGGGTGGTCGTTCTATGCCCGAGGGACGATTTTAAGTTGGAAGAGAGTTTTTTTCTTTTATGTGCGAAGCCAGTTTTTACAATTTCCCAAAAATCCTCCTCATTTAGCTTATTTTGCTCAAAAAACTTCCGGGAAATACCTTTTATTGAAACAATTGCCGAGTCTACTTTTGGCGGCGGAGAAAAGTACCTCGCCCCGACCTTCATAACCATCTTCGGTTCGCCGTAAGCCTTGACCGAAATGGATAAAATGCTCTCTTTTTTATCCCGAGCCAGTATCCTTTGGGCAACTTCCAGCTGTATCATGAGCACCATGAGGGCTGGCTGGTTCCGCGCGGTCAGAAATTTCTTTAAAATGGCGCCGGTTATGTTGTACGGAATGTTGGCGATTATTTTGTATATTTTCTCCCTGAATTCAAATTTTAATATGTCATCATGTACTAGTACAAGAGAACCAGACTTAATTTGTTGCTGGAATTTATCTTTTAAAAATTCAAAAAGCTCGCGGTCCTTTTCTACGGCTATTACCTTACCAGCTTGTTCAAGTAATTTTTCTGTAAGCGCTCCCTTGCCGGGGCCTATCTCCAAAATGACATCCTCCTTATCTACCTCTCCGGCCTCTATGATTTTATTCAGAGCGAGCTCGGACTTTAAAAAATTTTGCCCTAAAGCCTTTTTGGCTCGGGCGAAAATATATTTATTTTTTAGCCCTAAAGCCCTTTTTGCTTTCATGGGGTTAAAATGCTATTTAACTCAAACATATGTTTCGGGAAGTAGTTTTCTACTGTCGGCCGCATGAGCTTTTCCACCGGAGAAAAATTGTCGGTCAGGGTTATTGAAGATGAGTCGTTAAAATATTCGGCTGGAATTATCATGTTGGACAGAAAACTGTTTTCCTCCATAGACAAGCTCTGCGCAAGCGCCAGCTCGTCTATTGGGAGCTCCCCTTTTACCCCTACCAATACTATGTTTTGCACATATTCTGGGTTTTCTCCAAAAGCAAAAATATAAAAATTAGGGAAGCTCAGCCTAAATGTTTTCAGGACGCTTTTGGCAAATCCGGACTTTTTTCCACTAAGTGAACTGATAAAATTTACAGCATAAATGCCGTTGTTGTTTAACCTTTCTTTCACGTCGTCGTTCCATTCTTTTGTTAGTAAATACCAGGGAACAGAAATAAAAGAATTGAAGGCGTCACCAAAAATCACGTCATATTTTTCTTTGCTTTTTTTAATTACCATTTTTGCGTCTCCTACCGTTGTTTTTATGTCATATTTATCCAGCTCGAAAAAGTTTTCTCCGATTGGTATCATTTCAGGATCTACTTCAATGACAGCAACGTCCGAATTTTTGTAGTAAGATTTGAAATACTTCGGCATGGTGTATGCCCCTGCTCCTATTACCAGTATATTTTTGATGTCTTTTTTTATTTTTCCGAACACAGGGTACATTTCAGGATAATCTTGCGTTGGTTGCTCTGTCTGAATGCTATGGAAGTCAAAATCCAAAGCCAAAATTCTGGAATTTCCGTAGCTAGGCAGGGGAGAGTCGATAACCCGGGCATAATAATAATCTGTTTCCTTTTCGAACACTATTTTTTCACTAAAAGTTTTTTGTCTTGCGGCGTATATAAAAGCAGAGATTAAAATAACCGCCAAGATAAAAATCAACAGCGTTTTCCTGTCTTTTGTCGAGACCAGTCCTGTCAAAAATAAAACTATTGCCATTATCCAAATTGTTTCTGCGCTTCCGATATTTGAGATGAAATAAAAGCCTGTTAAAAATACACCAAGTATGCCTCCAAGAGACCAGGAAAACGACAATATGCCATACTCGCTGCCTATTTTTGAAAAATCTACAGCATACTTCTTTAAAATTATCGGCTGAATAAGCCCTATCAATAATGTGGGCAGTAGAAATAAATAAAATGACAGCAATAAGTTTAGTTTCAATATTGAATCCGATGAGCTTGTAATAAAATCAGTATTTTGTGACAACGTAGGTATCAAAGATACGAATATTGATGAGGCCAGAAACGCTAGAGACAGTGAGTTTTTCCACTCCGTCTTGTCAGCTGCTTTACCACCCGCATAACTGCCTAATGCCAGTCCGAGCATTGTTATGCCTATTACTGAGGTCCAGGTAAATACGGAGGAGCCAATGATTGGGGCAACAATTCTTCCTGCCACAAGCTCAACCGTCATTACGGCAAATCCGGCCAAGAAAGAGCTGATTATATAAAATGTCTGCCAGCCAAAAATTTTCATAAAGATATTATATATGATTATATGTAAATTGTTTTTATTCCGCTCTCTTCCCCCTCTTTTTGCATCAAGTCTGCCGGGATGTCAGAAATAAATTCCGAAGGAGTATTTATCTGGCGGGAGCCGAAAATGGTGCGGAAATTGGCGAATGATAAAAATAATTTTTCCTTCGCGCGCGTCAGCGCCACATAAAAAAGCCGGCGCTCTTCTTCCTGCACCTCGCCGTAGCCTTGCGCGGAGGCAGGGATGTCTTCATTTCTTCGTTCGTGCGGAAAAAGCCCGTCTTCCAGTCCGGTGATAAAAACATGCTTGAATTCGAGCCCCTTGGACGCATGGACTGTCATTAATTTTACGGCGTTTACCGCGTTCTTCTTTTCTCCTCTTTCTATCAGCGAATCCTGGTCGGACGCGAGTGAAGCATCTTCCAGAAGTTTTTCCACCCCGGTGCCGTTTTCTAGGCCTGCCTGCGCAGGCAGGTCATCATACTTTAGCGCCAGAGTCGCCAGCTCCTTTATGTTTTCCAGCCGTTCAATATCTTCTTCCGTGCCGCTCTTTAGCCCCTCTTCGATGCCGGACTTTTTTACTACGAATTTTATGACTTCACTTGTTTTCGAATTTTTTATTTTCTCCCTTATTTCCTCCAGTATATTATAAAAATTTTCCACTTTTAGCCGTACCTTTATGGGCAGAGTATCCCTCTGCCCCGCGAATATTTTAAGCAAGGTTACCTTGCCGATTCCCCGGGCCGGGAAGTTGATAACTCTTTTTATGTCCGAAAGGCTGTCCGGGTTTAAGGCCGCCCGCAGATATGCTAGGGTGTCTTTGATTTCTTTCCTCTCAAAAAATTTAACTCCCAAAACCTGATACGGGATATTGTAGCGCAACATAGCTTCTTCGAGCGCGCGGGATTGGAAATTTGCCCTATACAATACAGCAACTTCGGACAAGACCGGGGCCGCGTTGCTTTTGCTCAGGTCCTCGGTTCTCCGGGTCCCTAGCCCGGCCAGACCATTCCCAAAAGCAACGCGGCCCTCCTTCCCAAGGGTTCGCTCAAAAACCTTTTGTTCTTCGGCGTAGTTTCTTTCGATTTTTCTGTCGGTAGGGTCCCACTCGGTACTCCGAGAAGGGTAAGCCGAAGAAAAATCGGAAGACACGGAGCCCTTATCAATAATCTCCAAAACTTTTGTCGCCACGAATTCAGCCTCGTCCGTTTCGTCCATTGCTTCATATAACCCTATTTTTTCTCCCTCAATATTATCTGTAAATAAATTTTTGTCTGGCCGGTATTTATTTTTTTTTATCACTACATTTGCCGCCTCCAAAATATTTTTTGTTGAACGGTAGTTTTGTTCCAGGAGTATTATTTTCGCGTCCGGGTAGTCCTTTTCGAAAGAAAGAATATTTTTCAAGTTTGCTCCGCGCCAGGAATAAATATTCTGGTCCGCGTCCCCGACCACGCATATGTTTTTATTTTTCTCCGCGAGAAGCTTGCACATGACATATTGCACTTCATTCGTGTCCTGGTATTCGTCCACGTGCATATATTCCCACTTTTCCTGATACAGCCTCCTTATCTCCGCGTTTTCTTGCAGTAATTTTGTGGCTTTTAACAGGAGGTCGTCAAAATCCAAAGAGTTCTCTTTCATTTTTCTTTTTTCGTATAAATTCCAAACGCTAGCGACGATTTTTCCGAAAGCGCTCGTCCCGCCTCCCCCATTTTCCACGTAGTCGGCCAAATGCACGAATTTTCCTTTCTCCCGAGAAATTATATTTTTTATTTTTTTCGGGTCGTATTGTTTCGGGTCTATGCCGAGCTCTTTTAAAATGTCTTTTATGAGGCCGGTCGAATCCCCTTCATCCAGAATAGTGAAATATTTCGTCAGCCCCAGAAGGCGCGCGTTTTCTTTTATTATGTAAACTCCTAGGGAGTGGAAAGTGGAAACAAAAGGCGGATTCTCGGCTTCGGAAAAAACGTTCTCGGACTCACCACGCATAAAAATCTGCTGATTTTTTGCTTTTCTCGGCTCGCCAGCCTGTGAAGAGGATCGCTCGAGAACATTTTCTCCCGCGCCTCTGATCGCAGACACTATCCGCTCTCGCATTTCTTTTGCCGCTTTGTTGGTGAAAGTTACCGCGAGAATTTTTTCCGGGGCGACCCCGCGTTTTATTAGGCTCACTATGCGGTGGGTAATGGTCTTTGTCTTTCCTGCCCCCGCCCCCGCGACGACAAGAAGAGGCCCGTCCAAGTAAAGCGCGGCCTCTTTCTGCTTTTTATTCAGGCCTTTCAGATGATCCATGCTTTTAATATAGCACAGAGTTAGTTTCCTATTTGGTCCATTATGTTAGATGACTTGTTCCTGAACTTTATTGATTCCTCCTCTATTATTTTTTCAAAGTCAGGCACTTTATTTTTTAGGAAAGTGAAAATTTCTTCCGGTTTCCCGTTGTTGTCCAGTAATTTCTCAAATTCGTCCTGGTCTTCTTCCGTCATTATTTCCATTACGCGCATAAGCACATTCTGGTATATGACAGCTCCGACGCGGAGCAGGATTTCCTGGCGTTCTTCGGGGAGAAGATTTTCAAGCTCAAGCACTTCTGAAATATTTTTTTGGATTGGGTTCATGTTTTTTTTATTTAATAACGATTAAACTTTTATATTTAATATGTTCGACTCAAAATCGTCCAGTTTTCCCGCGCTTGTTATTTTTTGCAATGCGCGCGCCATATATTGTTCAGTTGTTTCTGGACCAAAAAAGCGCCGCGGTCCGAATCCTGAAAAACGCTTGAGCCTGGTCAAATATTCTGCCATACGGCCAAACGCCGGATCACCATTAGCTGAACCTGCGTGATCTATAATTCTGCTTGCCTTAACATGCTTAAGATTTTGCAACACGTTTGAGGGGTCTTTTGAGAATAACAGGTGCATGTCTTTACGGCTTGTTTCATAAACTTCCTGCAACTTTTCCGTGGTTAAGTTGTAAGGATTATGCGAAAAATAGGCCTTTATCTCAGTAGCTGAGGGCTGATGCGTGCCGACTATTTCGGTCACAGGTGAAGGGAGATTTTCTCCAGGTCGTGTTTTTGCAAAAAATTCCTCTACGGCTTTTCTGTCGCTCGGGTCTCCTGTGAATCCCTGTTTTTTCAAATATTCTTGTTGTTCTGCATTTATAACCTTTTCTATGGTATCAGGCTCCGGAGTGACCTGTGGCTCAGCTGCTGAAGCGGACGCAGTTTCAGTTGACGTTTCTCCCGCTTTTTCTAAAATGCTATTTTTTATACCGGGGGCATTTTTATTGTCAATTTGTTCAACAACTTTGGCTCTTATGTTTGCTATAACATTCTCATGTTCTTGCGCTATCGCGTGTTTGACCAGTTCACTATCATTGAAGTTTTTTATGTGAGCTGCGTCCACTTCTTGATGTCCCAAGATTCCGGTCGGGGTGCGTGCTGTGCCGTCTAACGCGTTTCCTTCATGCATGCCGTCGGCGTGCACTATTTTAAGCCAGCTACCGCTATTTATATTTTTGATTTGCGTAATTGCGGCTCCGTCGCCCTGAAGAGTTCCTTTAGTCCATAGCTCGTCGGAGTTAGTTTGCAACTTTGAAAGCAACTGGTTAAACCCCGCAGGGTCTTTGATTTGCAGTACTCCATTGTTAAAGCTTGCCACTTTATCAAAATCATCCGCGCTTAACCCGGCAACATCATGATGCTCGCTGAGTTTTACTAAATTGGCGGCCATATTCAGACTTTTGGTTGCGAACTGTTCATCTATTATTCCGTCAGTCGGAAGACTCATATGATCCGCCGAAATCTCGTTGAAGACGGTCTCAAGGTTTTTCGGCACGCCGTTTTCTCCCAGCTTTACCGAAAAATCATGGATAATTTCATGTCCTGCTCCGGGAGCCGCGTTTATTACTTGAGCGATTCCCGTTCCGGGTGTTCCAGGTTTTATGGTTGTTATGGTTTGGCCGGTTCCAGCCGCACTTCCAGGGGTAGCGGGAACATTCCCAGGAACAACGGGTGGAGTATCGGGGGCGGGAGGAGGAATAGTATCGGGAGGTTTTTCTGCTAATATAGATGCAACTTTAGCGTCTGCGGATGTGCTATATTCTTTTTTTAATTCTCCACGTGCGTTGGGATTATGCGGCCCGCGCGGAGGTGTTGTAGACATTTGGTCGGGCGCATTATGCAAGACATTGATTTGGTTGATTCCATAACCTATCCCCACAGATGTTCCTATGCCCGCAGCCAAGCCCACTAGAGCTTTTGTAATCACCCTGTTTCGTTTTGTCTTTCGTTCCCGTTCCAAAATTTCAGCATATTCCTTCTTGCTCTTCGCAAGGCCTGTATCAAAAGTTTCATCTTTAAACATTTCAGCCAGTTCTTTTTCCGCAGCCGCCCTTTTTGCGGCTGACTTTGGCTTAAACAGTAAATCAACACCCTTAGCCGCGATTTGTCCTACTGTGCTTCCCGCCACTGCTCGCACAAGTTTTCCGCCACCAATGGCGGCAGTCGCGCCCAGTGTTATAACGGTGCCAGTAGAAAATATAGCCGCGGCCAAAGCAGTCGTCCCAACAATTACCCCCGTGGACAACACGGTAGAAATTAAGATTTTTGTCGGTCTTGATTGTTTCAAATACCAATCTAAAGTTTTTCTTGCCAACCCCTTTTCTTTTGGTGGTAGATTTTCCACCTTTAATCCATTTAACCTGCTTTGCTCTTCCACCACCACTCTACTGAAAATATCAAACTGTTTGTATCTTTTTAGTTCGTTTTCTTGTTCTACCGGGGAAAGAGTAGAATTTCCTAACTCTGCTCTTTTTTCCAAAAACATATGTTCCCCATACGCTATCGTAGCTTTATCGTATTCTAATTCCAAAGTTTTTAATTCCGGAGGAATTTCCGAATCTTCCACGGTTGACCCCATGACAGACCTCCACACATTTTTCACAAAGAAAGTTTTCTTCTTTCTTTCCGCTAAAAATTTCTTATATTCTTCGGCGTACTTTTCTCTGGCACTATTTAAAAGTCCTTCAAGCCTTATTGCTTCCGGAGTTTGTGGAATAAAAGTTGGCGAGGGCATTTGCTGCGGAGGTCCTTGTGTTGGCGCAGGAGGCGTTTGTGGTGGAGCCGGAGGAGTTTGTGCTGGTGGAGGCGGGACTCCCTGCTGTCCCTGGTTTTTAATAATTCTCCAAGCTTCTTCCGGAGTAAGCTTTTTTATTTCCGCCTGGCTTAAGCCCAAAGCAGCAAGCTGTTGTTCCATGCGCCGGGTAATCATAATTGGTACTTGCACGCCTGGCGATGGTGGCGTAGCAGGCTGCTGTGACGGGGTTGGTGTCGGTGCAGGTGGTGGTACTTGCGGTTGTTGTGTTGGGGGTGGCGTTGAACCTTTCACCATTGTTTTTTTATGTAGTTTCGCGATTTGTTTCCTCGAAATAGGTCTTGGTTGTCCCGTCGGTGCAGGAGG
This sequence comes from Minisyncoccota bacterium, assembly GCA_036517215.1. Taxonomy (GTDB): domain Bacteria; phylum Patescibacteriota; class Minisyncoccia; order Phycocordibacterales; family UBA9973; genus UBA9973. The sequence goes on from DATDXF010000017.1 coordinate 14,769, forward strand.
AATTGTTGGCGGCTGTGGCGGAACCTGTGGGGGTTGAGATGGAGAAGTTGTTGGATAATTTAATTCCCTCCAGTCTTTAAATGGCAAGAATTTTTCATTGGGATGATCTTGTGCATGTTGCCAAACATATGTCTTATACTCATCTCTGATTATAGTTTCTGGCGTGGGTTGCGGAGCCGAGGGTTGTGGTGCTAGTGTTGCAGAAACAGGAGGAATAGCAGCAGCTGCTCTTCTCTTTCTTGCCTCCTCTTGTCTTATTGCCTCTTCCAGTTGTTCTCTTGTTGGTGGAGTATCCATAAAATTTATTTTTAATAATTCTGTACTTATTTTTATAAATTAGCAATATTTACTGTATATACATTTATTTTATTCTTATAAAATTATCCTCATAGAACCCCTCTCAATCACTACCAAATTTCCATTAGCTTGTTTTTTTGCCTTTGCAACCTTAAGTAGTTCTACAACTTTGTTTCCTGGGCCTATTCTTCCTACAAGCTCAAAAAGTTGATCATTAATCTCTTCAATCCAGGACAATTCAGTAGTGTTAGATATACAGAAAAAATCATTATTTTTATTTTTTACTAATATTATTACAGGACGATCCCCCCCTTCTTTATATAAGCCTTCCACGTCCTGCGGATTACCTCCAAGCTCCTGCCATTTCTGGCGGCATTCATCTAAGTAAAGCGGGAAATCCAAACACATGTCACTAAGTTTCATCAGACTATCAATCGTTCTCTTTTCTTCAGGCGTTATATCTGCAGGAGACTCTTCGGCTGCTCTTTGTGAAGATACTGCAGCTTCTGACTCTCGTGCTATTAAATCTGCAAGCTGTCTTTTTAGATCATTCAATCTTTCCTCATCAGTATCGGTCCATGTTTCTTCTACATGCGCTGGCTCCGCTTGCTCTGTTGGCGTTGAATCAGCCATCGCTTCTTCCCTCTCTTTCAGAACGGAAACGACTGCTATGTACGGCTTAATTTCTTCCAGGAGTGTAATGAAAGAAGACATATCGGCGTCATTTGGGGCTAGGTCATACCTTTCTTTTATAAAATCTAATTTTTTTTGTGTATTTATCATCTGCTCCATAAAAAATTCAAGAGGATGATATGTAAGTTGGTATATCCATTTTTCTTTCTGTCTTTTCTGGCTATCATTGCGAGGCTCGAATTTTCCCCATCTTTCCAATTCGGAAGTAATTATAGTTCTTACCCTTTCACTTAAGCCCGACAAATCGAAAGGCATTTCTTTGATTTCCAGGTTTGCGCCAGGCTCCCGCTGAGCCTCTTTAGGTTTTTCTCCGTCTGCTGGTATTTTTTCTGCGACAACATTTGGCGTAACAACCTCTTTCGTTTTCGTTTCGGTTTCAACTATTTTTGCACCCTTCTCGAATTCTGTCGCCAAACTTTTTTCGGTCCAACCGTACACGCTCCCGTTCCACGCCGCAAATTCGTAATTATTTTCGGAGTACCCCATTTTGCTAGAGGTCGATATTCTATGTAAAGTAAAAGTACCTTTGTCTGGGAAATCAACCTTCATCCCTTCCTTTAGCGATCTGAATTGTTCGGCTTGTTTTGCTACCCTTTCTTTTTTTATAATATTTATTTTGCGGAGCAATTCTTCCAAAGACCCGCTTTTCATTAGCTCAGAATTCAGATCTTTTCTAATTTTCATTTTAAAACGGTGTATCACACCTTCTATTCTTTCCAATTCATCTATTGATCTTTGGCCCAGATCATCCAGAGAAAGAGAATGTTCTTGCAGATCTTCTTTTAAGTCGTCCATGCCCAACTCTTTCTCTATTCTTAAACTATCGATAGGATACATTCCCATGGATGGGTGTTTAAGATAGTGATGGATAAAAGCCGTGTGCTCGTCCTTAAATCCACGGATCATACCCTTAACTTCTTCCCCATTTATCGAGAGGATAACCTCCATTCCAAGTTTAAAGGTGGCGCCTTCGAACTCTACTTTTTCCAGACGAGCCATAACTTCCAGCTCACCGAGCGATGTTTCTGTTTCTTGGTCGTCAAAGGCGCCTTTTATCTTTGCGGTCTCATTATTATTGGTAAAACCTATTATTTCCGCAGGACGGTCAAAAGGGGCCCACTGGGAATGAGCTCTTTGTACCCAGTCTCCAACTCTGAAAACGCGTCGTTCCGCAGAATTTTCTGCAGGTTGGGGGGTTGCTTGTTTGTCCCCACCACTTTCTCCTAGGTCAAAGTAGGCTACATGGATCCAGGGCTGTGATTTCTTTCTTGCTTCACCTTCCCATAAAACTAGAGCTAGACCAGAATCCAGAAAACCTACAATCGTCCCTCGCCTTTCCCCAGATGATACCTTATCGCCAGTCGCATAGACAATCCCTTCATACTTTATTCTATTCGTTTCAATAACTTTAAATAAATCGGTTCTGAAATTAGAAATTCCAGAACCTTTGCTCAATTTGTTTTCCCGGCCATTTTCGTCAACCACTAGGGTATCTTTCTCCAGCCTTATTATCCGCTTAGGTTTTAAATCCGAAAAGGGTTCTAACGTGTTCGTGTTAAATTGAATGTACTCGCCAACTCTAAAGCCCTCTACTTCTTCGATCTTTGCTCCTGGATCTTCCGGCGAGGATCTTACTGCAGTCGCAGGAACACCCGGCGATGGGGGTGCAGAATCGGTTTTTACTGGTGTCTGTTGGACTTCTGTCTGTTCTCTCGGCGTTGAACTCGCCATCGCTTCCTCTTCCTTTTCTCTTTTTTGGTTTCCCGGGAGACGAGCTAGGCGTGCTGCCTCTTCTCTGTCTAAAGCTGCCTCTTCTGCGTCTAATAAGGCTTTCTCCGCCCTTTTTTTATCAAGGTCCCCCGGTGTTTTTTTTGGAGCGGAATCTTTTTTAACCATATCAATATTATATATTATTATAGTTATTTTTATTGACCTTCTAATGTTTCAAGCTTTCTTTTTAATTCAAAAATATTTTGCGGCATCATTAGTCCGCCATTGCTGTTATATCTGTTAACTTCCAAATGTAAATGCTCCCCGTGTCCAGGCTTCGAAGCATTTATTCCCGTGTTTCCTACTATCCCTATTTCTTCACCGCTTCCTACAAATGTTCCCACGGACACTTTTGTTCGTTCCATGTGCGCGTATCTATAAAATGATTCATCTTCCGGGCAAAATACGATGACTGCGTTCCCCCCTTTGACTGAGCTTGTAGATAAATCATTGTCTCGTCTCCAGTTATTTTCCGCTAAAACTACAATACCCCGGGACATGGAATATATCGGGGAACCTTCTTTAATAAATAAATCAATGGCGTCCTGATGATTTTCGCTGGGGTTTTTTCCGGTATTTATAATACGGAGGGGCAAAGATTGCTTGCGTGCGTCGTTTGCCGT
>DATDXF010000018.1:0-37308 GCA_036517215.1 Minisyncoccota bacterium
CTCGTCTCGCCGTGAGGACGGAGAAAAGAGCAAACAAAAATGTTAAAATAAGATTGCTCTTTTAGTAGTCTGAAACGGCGAAGCAAAACCAAAAATTTCCTTTCCATTTTTTGTCGGCTCCCCCCACACCCCCCGCCGAAAATCTGGAATAAGGAAGGAAAATTTTTGGGTTTGCCCGCGACCGCAGGGAGCGGACGAGGTGCGTAGAGTCCGAGCGTACGATTTAGTCCAGAGCTTCCACGCGCTCCGCGCGTGTGAAATAGGTTCGAGCAAAGTGTATGATTAGAGCACAACTGGCCTGGTAGCCAAGTAGGGTGAGCGTAGCGAATATGCCATTCCTCTGTGCAGAGGCTTTAAGGTGATAAGCGTGTGTGGCCTGGTAGCCAAGTAGTAAGGCATTCCTCTGCAAAAGGAATATACGTGGGTGCGATTCCCACCCAGGCCTCAAAAAGTAGGATTATTTTTTTCGGAGCAATTCGTCAATTTTTTGACGGTTTTTTTCCCCGAGGTCGAGGGCGATGTCCACAAAAGGGATTGTCTTTATAGGCATGTTCTTCTTCAAAAAGTCTCGCAGTTCTCCACGTTTTCGTTTTAAGAAATCTATCGCGACTGTTTCTTTGTCGGTTGGCAGGACCGTGATAAACACCGTGGCGCGCTTGAGGTCCGGGGAGCAGGAAGCGGAAGTCACGGTTATGAGAGAAGTTCTGTTATTTTCGCGTTCCAGGAACTGCGCAGCGAGTTCTTTTATATAATTCGCCACTTTTTCATTGCGCTTGGTTGTTTCAGGCATCCCAGTACTAAAATTTTAAATTATTAATATTAGTGGTCATTGTTTTTCCTCAAAAATTTAGTACGGGACAAGTTTTACTTTTGCATTATCGCAAACGCCTCCAGCATGTCGCCGGCTACTATCTCTATCTTGGATTCAATCATCATTCCGAATTCCGTGCCTTCTTCAACCATGCTTGTTTTCGCTTTGCTCTTTTCCAAGTTTACGATTTTTCCGCGCCCTATCTCGAATTCCCGGCGCATTATTTTTACAGTGCTATTTAGGCTAATTTGCCCTTCAGCCACTTTTCCTCCGACTATTTGTCGTTCTTTGGTGCGGCTGAAAGCACGGATAATTTTTGCCCGGCCGGTAATTTCTACCGTTTCAACTTTCGGTCTGCGTTCCTCCATTTGCTCGGATAGCCACTCGGTCATTTTATAAATAATATCAAAAAAAGAAATCGTTATGTTCCTGTTTTCCGCGGTTTCCACCGCGCTTTTGTCGGCCTTGACATTAAATCCGATTACTATCGCATCTTCACCCGAAGCCACTCCTTTTATGTCGGACTCGGAAATTGGCCCTATACCTTTTCCGACTATTCTGAATTCCGCGGAATCATTTTGTATTTTTGAAATTTCTTTTTCTATTGCTTCAACCGAACCAGCGACATCAGCCTTTAGGATGACAGGAATCACTTTTTTTGCGCTGTCTTTTTTGAGAAGATCCGGTTTTTTACCGACTTGGAAGTTTTCCGCGTATTCTTCCGCGCCTTTCTTTTTCTCAAAAGCTTTGAATTGCGCGCCGACTCTCGGCATTTTATCAAAACCAACTATGCGTACGGGGGAGGAGAAAGAAGCTTCATCTATCATTTCTCCTTTGAAGTTTTCTATTATGCGGGTGGAACAAATGCTGTTTTCCACGGCGACCGTCATGCCTTTCCTTATTGTCCCGTTTTTTATAATCAGAGTCGCCATTATTCCGCGCCTTGAGTCCAGATTTACTTCTATTACAAAGCCGGTGGCTGCTTCTTTGGCGTCTCCGGTCAGGGTTTCCATTTCCGCGAGAATGAGTATAAGGGAAAGCAGATTGTCGACGCCGGTGCCAACTTTCGCAGACACTTCGGCGAACGGCACAGTACCGCCGTAGTTTTCGAGGTAGATTTCATTCTCCGCCAGTTCTGTTTTTACTTTTTCCACGTTCGCGCCGGGGAGGTCTATTTTATTTATGGCGACAATATAGGGTATACCGCTCTCCATTATGGTTTTCCAGGCCTCTATTGTCTGAGGCTTTACACCTTCGGATGCGGATACGACAAGTATGGCTATGTCCGCTATCTCCGCTCCACGCTCGCGCATTTTTGAAAAAGCTTCGTGTCCTGGTGTGTCCAGGAAAGTAATTTTTTTGTCCGCGCCATTTTCATCCTTGTGCACGACTTCGTAGGCGGAAATCCTTTGAGTTATGCCCCCCGTCTCCGTTTCGGTGACGTTTGTCTTCCTGATGTAATCGAGGAGCGTTGATTTGCCGTGGTCGATATGGCCCATTACCGCCACTATGGGCGGTCTCGCCCGGCTCGCCCGTAGAGCTACGCCCGAGGGTAGGTCTACGGCCGAGGCGCGAACATTCTGTTTTTGGGTATTTTTTTCCATTATACTTTTGCTTTGTTCAGCGCTTCTTTTTCTTCGAGGGTAAGCTCGTATTCCGAAACGCCCGCTTTGACCGGTTTCGCAAAGATGCTCATACGTTCGCGGGAATATAAACTGGATATTACCAAACCGTTGCCCTCTTCGTTGAGCATGCCGATCGCGAAACTCTGATTGCTGCCTTGGTCAGGGAACGGATTGAAACGCACTGTTTCAAGCCCGCGGATGCTTTTTTTAAGTTTGGAATTTATTGTAATTATTTCTTTTTGAATACTCTCTTTTTCTTTTCTGAATTTTTCTATCTCGCTTTGCAGGGTACTCAAGGTATCTTCCAGGTCTTTCGCTTTTTTGCCGGCAAAAAATTTCTTCAATCTTTTTTCTGTGCTGAACGCCCAAATAGCCGCTATAAAAAACAAGAGAGCGGATAAAATAAAAAAAGCCAAAAAAACTATACTGTCGAGCTTTATATTCATCCCGTACGAAATTCCATCTTTATTTGTTTGGATAGAAGTGTTAACATTGTAAGCTAAATCCCGTTATTTCGTACGGGATTCATTCCAACTAGTGTATACTATTTTTATGGCGAAATCAACAAAGAAACCCCAAAAAATATACATGGATTTCGCGGCAAGCGCGTCTCCGAACCCGAGCTCGATTCATGAACTCGGGGTAAATGCCCGCAAGAAACTCGAAGAAGCGCGGGGGATAGTGGCGGGTATGCTCGGCGCGCGGAGCCAGGAAATAATTTTTACGAGCGGCGGCACCGAAAGCAATAACATGGCGATACAAGGGGTAATTTTCGCTTTTCGGGAACAGAAAAATTCCTTGGCTTTTCTCCAGCCTGCGGCCGGAACCTTCCGCCGGCGGAATTCTTCTGTTCCCGTTCCGCATATAATCACTACCAACATCGAACATCCCTCTGTTTTAGAAACTTGCAAACTACTCGTACAAAGGGGTTTTGCGGAAGTTTCCATCGTAGCAGTTGAAACAAACGGGGTAGTGGATCCAAAAAAAATAAAAAAAGAAATTAAAAAAAATACTGTGCTTGTGTCTGTGATGTATGCAAACAACGAAATTGGTACAATCCAGCCCATAAAAGAAATTGCGAAAGCAATAAGGCATTACAAAAAGCAAAATAAAAGAAATAATATTTTTTTTCATACTGATGCAGTACAAGCTGTAAATTATTTAGATTTGAAAGTCGAGAAACTAGGGGTAGATATGCTAACGCTTTCCGGTTCAAAGATTGAAGGGGCGGGGAGAGTGGGCGTTCTTTATAAAAAGAATTCGGTCAGTTTTGTAAATATATTTGGCGGGGGAGACCAAGAGCAAAGGTTGCGACCCGGCACAGAAAACTTGCCGGAGATTTTGAAATTTTCTGTCGCGTTAAAATCAGCGCAGAATATAAAAGAAAAAGAAACAAAACGCTTAACAAAACTTCGCAATTACTTTTTTCATTCTCTAATTCGCGCGAATAGTAGAATAGTGGTCAATGGTGACATGGAGAATCGTTTACCGAACAACGTGAATATCACATTACCCAAAATTCCGAGCGACCTTATGGTTATCGAGCTCTCCGCCAAGGGGATAATGGCATCTTCAAAAAGCGCGTGTGAAAGTTCCAAAGACGGGGGTTCCTACGTCATAAAAGCATTGCGTCCAGAGTCAGACCCGGAGATAGGCGGACTCCGTTTTTCCCTTGGCGGCGATACTACCAAAAAAGATATCGACCTCGCTGTTAAAGCGCTTTATGAAATTTTGCAAAAACTGGAAAAGTGGTATGATTAGTCTATGGATATCAAGGATTTAAATAAAGCTCAATTAATACTGCTCGCGGTGCTCCTTTCGTTTGTCACTTCAATAGCGACAGGGATCACTACGGTAACACTAATGCAGCAAGCCCCGGCATCGGTTACGATTCCGGTTACCCGTATTGTGCGGGAAACCGTGGAAAAAGTTGTTCCGGCGGATGTTGTGCCGAATACACAGGCACTTTCACCTGAAGAAAAAAAACTACTGGCAGACCTTAAGGCCATAAAGCCGCTAACAGTCACTTTATATTTGAAAGGCCTGCCTGCGCAGTCAGGAGAAACAGAAGATAAAATTTTAGGTACAGGATTGTTTTTAGGGGATAATAAAGTAGTTATGGGGGCTGTAATCCCAGAACCGAAAGAAGGCGAGGTATATGTAATTAAAAGTGTTCTAGGAGAACAAAAAGTCTCCAAAGTAACAGTAGAAAAAGATTTTACAATTATTGAATTGGTTAAAACCGAAACTCCGCCGTCGGAACCAGTTCCTGACACGGGTAATACCGAAGGAAATCAAACGTCACCTACAGATTAGGAAGCTTATTTCGGCGCTTGACACATAGTATATAATTTATATATGCCACCACTAAACAAATTCACAACAAAAGCAAAAGATGCGATTAAAAAAGCCCACGAACTCGCTATCGAACGGGGAGTAAACCACGTTTCTTCTCTGCATCTACTTGCTGCGCTTCTCCTTCAGGACGAATCAATGGTAAATTCCATTCTGGACAAATTGGAAATTGACACCATGCTTCTCACGGATTCAGTTTTGGAGTTGATTGAATTGCCGGAATCACACAGTACGCTCTCGCCATCGTATCAAATTTACCTCAATCCGGATTTGGCGCAGGTGATTGAACAGTCGGCCAAGCTTGCCGAATATATGAAAGACGACTTTGTTTCTACCGAGCATCTTTTTATTGCGATTCTTGAAGTTACCAGCGAGGCCCGGGAAACATTGGCGCGCTTTAGAATCCACAAAGACCAGGTTACGAAAGTGCTGGAAGAGTTGAGGAGCCAAAACATAACGAATGTCTCGGAGCCGAAAAAGTTCAAATTGCTTATAAAATACACACGCAACCTGACCAAGCTCGCCAAAGAAGACAAGCTGGACCCAGTAATTGGACGCGACATTGAAATTACCCGCATAATGCAGATACTTTCCAGGCGCACGAAAAATAACCCTATATTAATAGGCGAGGCCGGCACCGGTAAAACAGCGGTAGTAGAAGGCCTTGCTCAGCTCATTGCTAAAGGTAATGTTCCGGAATCCTTAAAAGAAAAAGAACTAGTGTCGCTTGACCTGGGGCTTTTGGTGGCGGGAACAAAATACCGCGGAGAATTCGAAGAGAGACTAAAAGGCATAATGAAAGAAATTGAGCGCTCCGACGGCAAAATAATTCTTTTTATTGATGAGATACATACCATAGTCGGTGCGGGCGGGGCAGAAGGAACTATGGATGCGTCAAACATGCTGAAGCCGGCGCTTTCCCGAGGAGAATTGCGCGCTATCGGGGCAACCACATTAAGAGAATACCAAAAACACATTGAAAAGGACCCGGCGCTAGCCCGCCGATTCCAACCTGTTTATATAGACGAACCTTCGGTGGAAGACGCCATCGCCATATTGCGCGGGCTCAAGGAACGCTACGAACTTTTCCACGGGATACGAATTACCGATGATGCGATAATTTCTGCCGTTAACTTATCCGCTCGTTATATTACGAACAGATTTTTACCCGACAAGGCAGTGGACCTGATTGACGAAGCTTCTTCTTCGCTTAAAATCATGCTGGAAAATAAGCCGCCGGTTTTGGAGGATGCGAACAGGAAGACGATGCGTCTGGAAATAGAAAAAGAAGCGCTCAAAAAAGAAATAAATTCCGGTACGGGAGAAAAAAATCAGGAAAAGCAGAAAGAGTTTAAAAATAGGATAAAAGAAATAGACAAAGAGGTTGGCAATTTATCCGAGAAGACAAAAGAGCTTGAACTTAAATGGCAGAATGAAAAAGCGATTGTGGTTGAAATACGCGCAATCAAAAAAGAGCTAGAGAGTATCCGTCTGGAAGCCGAAGACGCGGAAATGAAATCGGATTTGTCCCGAGCCGCGGAAATGCGTTACGGAAAGATACCAAACCTAAAAAAAGAACTAGATACCAAGTTGGCTCGTCTAAAGAAGCTGCAGAAATCGCGCAGGATTTTAAAAGAAGAAATCACAGCGGAGGATATAGCCGAAGTGGTTGCTAGGTGGACAGGTATTCCTCTTACCAAGATGCTTGAAGAAGAGCGCGAAAAGCTGGAGAAAATGGAAGCCGAACTCGGCAAAAGGGTTATCGGCCAGACCGAGGCGATCAAGCGGGTGTCCGACGTCATACGTCGTTCTCGAGCGGGCATAGGCGACCCGAACAGGCCTATCGGGAGTTTTATCTTCCTTGGTCCTACGGGGGTAGGGAAAACCGAGTTAACGAAGGCGCTCGGCCAATTTATGTTTAACGATGATAGCGCCATAATAAGAGTTGATATGTCTGAGTATATGGAGCGCCACTCCATGTCCAAACTCATCGGTTCTCCGCCGGGGTATGTCGGCTATGACGAATCGGGACAGCTTACCGAAGCCGTCAGGCACAGGCCCTACTCCGTAATATTGTTTGACGAGATAGAAAAGGCTCATCCGGAAGTGTTTAATTTGCTCCTGCAGTTGATTGACGAAGGCAGACTTACCGACGGAAAAGGCAGGGTGGTAAATTTCAAGAATACGATTATTATTCTTACTTCCAACATCGGCTCGCAGTTCGTGGAAAAAATGGAATCAATAGGATTTTCCAATAATTCCGCCAGACAGGATTACAGCAATATGAAAGAAAAAGTCATGGAGGCGCTAAAAGATAATTTTCGCCCGGAATTTTTGAACCGGCTGGATGAGATAATCGTATTTGACGTGCTCTCTGAAGAGAATATAAAAGAGATAGTGAATTTACGTATCAAAGTCGTCGTTGACCGACTCGCAAACAAAGGCATCGGATTCGAGATTGACGGCGGGGCGCTGGATTACCTGGCAAAGGCCGGCTATGACCCGCATTACGGAGCACGACCGCTGAATCGCCTCATTCAAAATAAAATATTGAATCCGGTGGCCTCCTATATCATCTCGAGCGGAGTAAAGAAAGGCGATGTTGTTCACGTATCCGTAAAAAATGGCGAACTCTTCATTGAAACAAAAAAAGGGAAAATCAAAAGCAATATCCGCGTAAAATCCCGCTCGTCCGTTTAGTGATTGTAATACGTATTGATTTACGTAATTCGTTACGTAACAAAAAGATACAAAAATAGTTTTTTGTATCTTTTTGTATGAATACATACATAGTAGAGTGGTTAATTGCGATTTTAGTTATATAATGCTATCATTGAGTAATGGCTAGACGCTGGACAACAAAAGAAGAAGCTAAATGTCGTTCCGAACTTTTTAGGCTGTACATCAAACAAAATAAAAGTTTGCGCGAAGTTTCCAAAATTTTAGGTATGCCAGAATCAACGGTTTTTCGAAGGCTGAAGCGCCTAGATATAAAAACCCAGCCCCATTTAAAAAAGAATTATTTAAAAAAGAGAATTGATGTAAAAATCCCCCCAAAATATTCCGAAGACCTGGCAGAGTTTTTTGGCATTATGCTTGGCGACGGTCACGTTAGTCATTTTCAAGTTGTCGTTAGCTTAGGAAATAAAGAGGAAAGGTATGCTAAGTATGTAAGATTGCTTATCAAAAAAATATTCAAAACAAATGTAAAAATTTCTATCCGAAGCGGTGGATATAGAGATGTTTATCTCGGCTCAGTAGATGTAACATCATGGCTATTGAAACAGGGTCTTGTTCACAATAAGGTTAAATCACAAGTTGATGTACCATCATGGGTATGTAATAAAAATATTTTTATGAGACGTTTTCTAAAGGGGTTTTTTGATACTGATGGATCTGTGTATAAATTACAGCATGGGATACAATTATCTTTTTGTAACAGATCTCTACCAATGCTTAAATCTTTACAATTAATGCTTAAAAAGTTAGAATACAATCCGTCAAGTATCAGTATGTATAATATCTATCTTACAAGAAGGGGTGATGTAAAAAGATTTTTTGAGGAGATTAAACCATCCAACCCTAAGCATGTAAGCCGATATTTGGAAATAAAAAATAAAATGCACCGGTCGGATAGCGGCTATTCCAGGTGACTGTAAATCACCCGCCTTCGGGCATCGTTGGTTCGAGTCCAACCCGGTGCACATCTATGGTTTTTTGAACGGTTACATATTATAATAATTAGATGATGGATCAATCTAAAAAAATTGAGGGAGGGAGGGAAGAAATAGAAAGAAAGCTTCGTCGTATTCAAGAATTATTGGACTACCTTCAAAATGATGCACAAACAACACAAGACATCTCTAGTGAAAAAGATGCAAAGGTAAATGAGGCTTACAATCTTTTTCTATCTATTAACCCAACAGATGAAGAAGTAAGGAGATTTACTAAATATAGAAGCAATGCTGGCCTTCAGAAAGAAGTCAGAATGTGGAAGTATGATGGGGATTATTAATATCCTTCCTTCCGCTCCTAAAACTTGTTGTTTTAAAAAAACTATGTTATTATAAAAAGGATTACAAAACGGCCTGAGGGCTTTTTTGTTTGACCAACATATGGAAATCAGAAACATAGCAATTATAGCGCACGTGGACCACGGCAAGACTACCTTGACCGACGCTTTGATGAAACAAAACGGCGGGTTACAGGACGATGGCGTCTCTATGGATTCAAACGATTTGGAAAAAGAACGAGGCATAACCATTTACTCCAAAAATACTTCTATACAGTATAAAGGAACTAAGATAAACATCGTTGATACTCCCGGACACGCGGACTTCGGCTCCGAAGTTGAGCGTGTTTTGCGCGCGATTGATTCCGTGCTTCTTTTGGTGGATGCCGCCGAAGGGCCGATGCCGCAGACTAGGTTTGTTTTAAAGAAGTCTCTTGAGCTTGGTCTCAAGCCGATTGTAGTTATAAATAAAATAGATAAGCCAGCCGCTAACGCGCACAAAGTGCATGAAGAAGTCCTCGAACTATTTTTTGAGCTGGGCGCGAACGACGAACAGGCAAATTTTGAAACCATTTACGCGATTGGTCGGGAAGGCAAGGCCTTCAAGAATATCGGGGATGATTCCAAGGACTTGTCGCCACTCCTTGACCTTATATTGGAAAAAGTTCCGCCTGCATCAAAAGATGAAGAGCAAAAAATGTCCGCGCAGGTTTTCAACCTCGGCTACGACAACTTTTTAGGTAGGATGGCCGTGGCGCGCATTTATTCCGGCAAAATACTCTCCGGCAGTCAGGTATTCGTAAGGGGGAATGTTGACGGAGCGGACAGCACCCGAAAAGGAAAAATAACAAAACTTTTTTCTTTTGAAGGAATCAACAGAAAGGAAGTAGAAACAGCCACTTCGGGAGACATTGTTCTCTTGTCGGGAATTCCGGACATATATATCGGAGAGACTTTGTGTGAAGATGAATCACTCGAGCCTCTGCCGCACATAGCCATCGACGAACCGACACTTTCGCTTAACTTCTTAGTCAACGATTCTCCGTTTGCCGGCCGCGAAGGAAAATTCGTAACTTCAAGACAAATAAAAGAAAGGCTGGAGAAAGAACTTGAAATAAACGTGGGGCTTAAGGTGGATTTTTCCCCGGACCAGGGCGCAAACAACATGGGCCCGAGTTTCTTTAAAGTTTACGGGCGGGGAGAGCTTCACATAGCAATACTGCTCGAAAACATGCGACGCGAAGGTTTCGAAATGCAAGTATCCCAGCCCGAAGTTATTATAAAAGAACAGGACGGAATTAAGACAGAACCGTACGAAGAGCTAGTCATTGACGTACCAATAGAATTCTCCGGAAGTGTCATTGAGAAGATAGGCAAAAGGCGAGGGATTATGAAAGATATGGCCGAAAAGCATGGGGTGGTAAGGGTTATTTTCGATATACCTACCCGCGGGCTTTTGGGCTACAGGAGCGGTTTTATCATAGACACCAAAGGAGAAGGCATCATGTCTTCGCGGGTTACGGGATTTAAAGAGTATGCGGGGGAAATCAAAAAGAGAGAGTATGGTTCAATGGCTTCCATGGTGGCAGGCAAGGCCGTAGCCTTTTCACTTGCAAATTTACAGGAACGTGGTATATTGTACATAGAGCACGGCACAGAGGTATATGAAGGCATGGTTGTAGGTAATGTTTTGAAGGGAGAAGACATGTCCGTTAATCCCACAAAAGGAAAACAGCTTACCAACATGCGCGCCTCGGGAACCGATGAAGCAATAACCCTTAATCCTGTTTTTACTCTGAGTATAGAGCGGGGGCTTGAGGTAATGAATCATGATGAATATCTGGAAGTCACTCCGAAGTCGGTGAGACTACGCAAAAGATATCTGACCGAGATTGACCGGGTCAAAGCAAAGCGGTAGAATTGAGGCAAAGAGGTAAAATAATAACATAAAAACATGGCAACGATATCTTTCAAACCAAAAAAAATAACTAAAAAAATAACATCACATCTCCAAGACCGCGCATCCGACGTGATTATGAACCGTTTCGGGTTGACATCCGACGGCAAAAGAAAAACCCTCGAAGAAATAGGGAAAAAATATAATATTACTCGGGAACGTGTGCGCCAGGTGGAAGACGCGGCTTTAAATTCAATAAAAAAGTCCGAAGCTTATAAAATGGAGCAGGCTGTTTTCGAAGAGCTAAAGCAGCTCATGCACAAGCTGGGGTCAATCGTGGCCGAACACGAATTTTTACCATATATCTCCAAAGACGAAGCAACCCAAAATCATATTCATTTTTTCATGGTGCTTGGAGACGCTTTCAAAAAACATCGGGAAGACGACCATTTTCATACCAGGTGGAGCGTTGACAACGGAATGACAGAAAAAGTTCACGATGCTCTCAGGAAACTTTACGCCAGCCTGAAAGACGAAGATCTGATTCCGGAAACGGAAATGATAAAGAAGTTTTTCGAACAAATGAAGGATGTGTCCGAGCATTACCGCGATGAAGAAATAGCAAAAAGGTGGCTCTCTATGTCCAAAGCCATAGCGAAGAACGGACTGGGGGAATGGGGAAAAGCTTCCTCTCCGAATATACGCACCCGCGGGGTCAAAGATTACGCTTTCCTTGTCATGAGGCGGCACGGTTCTCCCATGCATTTCAAAGAAGTGGCAGATTCCATTTCCAAAACTTTCGGGAAAAAAACCCATTACGCTACTTGCCATAACGAGCTCATAAAAGATTCCCGCTTTGTCTTAGTGGGCAGAGGCATGTATGCTCTTGCGGAGTGGGGATATAAGGCAGGCATAGCCCGTGAAGTCATACAGGATATTTTAAAAAAGGAAGGACCCATGGGGAAGGATGAAGTCGTGAAAAGAGTTATGAAAGAAAGATATTTCAAGAAAAATACCATACTGGTAAACCTGGCCAATCCTAAATATTTCAAAAAAAGCAAAGCCGGCCTTTATTCAGCCGCGTAGGACTAATCTCCGCAATATCACTCTTTCGGTAGGCGAAAATTTTGCTAGTGTTTTTTAGTTTTCTATATTAAAATAGAGGCATGGCTGGTCCCAAAAAAGAAGCAAAGAGCGGCATCGATGCGGCGGAAGAGTGGGTATTAGAAAATTGGTACTGGATATTGGCTGCGTTAGCGGCCTATCTTATTTTTGCGTTTGGTTTCCAATACGCTGTCGCAAGATTTATGCTTTCTCTGATAGGTGTAATAATACTCGGGCGCGTAGCCTGGGTGCTCTGGGTGCATTACATACGCCAGGATTTTATCTCCGGGATAGATTATGTGCTTCTGGAAATCATTCCCCCGCGCGAAGTCCTACGTTCTCCCAAGGCAATGGAACTTTTTATAACCAACGCCCTCTACCATTGGAGCATAAAAGGAGGGCTGGAAGAGTATTGGCAGGGAGCCGTGTGGTTTTGGTTTTCACTAGAAATTGCCTCTATTGACGGCAGGGTGGGTTTTTATATACGCACACCTACCCGTATTCGGGGTTTGATTGAGACGCAAATGTATGCGCAATATCCGCAGGCGCAAGTGAGAGCAGTGGAGGATTACACTTTGGGGGTAGATGAAATAACACCGACAAGTGAATGGAACGGTTGGGGATGTGAATTTAAGGTATTAAAGGATCAGTCTTGGCCGATTAAAACTTATGTGGATTTCGGCCTGGACAAGGACCCCAAGGAAGAATTCAAAGTGGATCCTGTTTCTCCAATCGTGGAACTTTTCGGTTCTATCCAAAAAGGAGAACAGATGTGGATGCAGATTGTCATTACACCTTCCAAAAAAACTTACCGTACCGAAGGCACTTTATTCGGCAAGCATGACTGGGTAACTCACTCAAGGGTAATGATGGAAAAATGGCTTAAGCCCTATACTAGGCTTCAGCCAGGTATAGATGGAGGATTCGCCAAAGAAATAAGACCGCCAGATGCGTATAAAAATGCCTTGACGGCCATGAATGCCAAAACAGGCAAGCTTGGTTTTGATACTGGTATACGGATTATGTATGTGGCAACGAAGGAAATATTCCCTCCGGGCCATAGGACAAATAATTCCAGGGATATTCGTCTAATGTTTCGTCAGTTTGCCAAGCCGGACTGCAACGAGCTTTGGCGTATCAATCCAACCCAGGCCGACGCATACAGCGGACTTTTCCCGGCTTCCACCAAGACCATCATGACATTAGCCAATAGAATGCTTCACGAATACCGCGAACGGGCATTTTTCCACCTGCCTTTAAGACATCACTTGTTTTCTAAGCACACTCTTCCGTGGCCTATTGACGGTATAGTCACGGCGTACTTTCACCACGAAACTTTTGTTTTGAATACGGAAGAAATAGCCACTATTTGGCATTTCCCAGGCCAGATAATGCGCGTGCCTACGCTGGAGCGCATCGAATCCAAAGAAGCTTCTCCGCCTACGAATTTACCGACTTAATATACTTGTCCCGTTAGAAATTATACGGGCACAACATAACAGCTATGCTTAATAATTTTAAAATTTCTAACGGGATGGAAAAGAAGACCCTTTTATATGTCTTTAGCGGAATTTTATTTTTGATCTTTTTTTACTTTTTATTCCTAAGCGCTCCACTTGATTTTCCCGAGGGTGCTATAGTGGAAATAGAGCTAGGCTCAAGTTTGCGCGGGGTATCTTTGAAACTCAAAGAAGAACATGTCATTCGTTCTCGCATGGTGTTTGAGGCTTTTATAATATTTTTTGGTCGGGAAAAAGGGGTTATTTCCACTGATTATTATTTTGAAAATAAATTACCCGTGTTTGCTGTAGCCCGCAGGGTTGTGAGGGGAGAACATTTTCTGGCACCTCTTTCGGTCACAATACCGGAAGGTTATAATATAAACCAGATAGCTGATACGTTTTCGCTTCGCCTGCCTAATTTTAGTAAATCTAATTTTCTGGAGAAAGCGAAAGATTTGGAGGGGCGTCTTTTCCCCGACACGTATTTTTTTATAAATACCGACAATGAAGAAGATGTAATTAATTCCATGAACTCGAATTTCACCAAAAAAATCACGCCCCTTCTTCCAGAAATAACTGCTTCCGGCAAAAAGGAGAAAGATATAATAATTATGGCTTCCATTATCGAGAAAGAGGCGAAAGGAGATGCCGACCGAGCGATGATTTCCGGAATTTTATGGAAGAGAATATCTATCGGTATGCCACTACAGGTAGACGCCGCGCCGGAAACTTATAAATCAAGGGGTTTAACCAAGAGCGCCATCAGCAATCCCGGACTTGAAGCAATAAAATCCGCTATTTATCCTCAAAAATCACCATACCTTTATTATCTACATGACAAAAATGGCGGTATTCATTATGCTAAAAATTTCTCAGAACATCAATCAAACGAACAAAAATATTTAAGATGAGAAACCATAATTTTGCCTTCATAGACATAGAAGCCACGGGGCTGAACTTGCTTAAACACGAGATTATAGAAATCGGAGTTGTTTTGACCACGTTTGATTTGGAGGTAATTGAAGAATTTGAAATAAAAATAAAACCGCAACGCATTGAAGAAGCCGACCCTGTGGCGTTAAAAGTGAACCATTATAACGAAAAAGACTGGGAGGATGCTTTGTCACTCAAAAAGGCCATGGCAATTTTTTCAGAGAAGGTGAAAGATTGCATAATGGTAGGCCATAATGTCGCGTTCGACGCGGGGTTCCTGGAATACTCTTTTAATAAAACAAAAATACCAAATACGATGCATTATCACAAACTGGACACCATATCCGTAGCCTGGGCCAAGCTTCACCGGGATCCCCAACTCGAGCATTTTTCTCTTCGTGAATTGTGTATGCGTTTTGACATAAAAAACGAGCGCGCGCATACGGCCCTTTCCGACGCCCGCGCAACATTTGAACTTTACAAAAAACTTATACAACTGTAAGGTTACTACATGAAGAAGAAAGTGGTTTTTGTTGGGCTTTCGGGCGGGGTAGACAGCGCTGTTTCTGCCGCGATGCTCTTAAAACAAGGCTATGAAGTCGTGGGTGTTTTTATAAAAACCTGGCATCCGGAATTTTTAGAATGCAACGAGGAAGAAGAGCGTAGGGACGCTATGCGTGTATCGGCTTTTTTGGATATTCCGTTTTTAACCTTTAATTTTGAAGATGTCTATAAAAAAGAAGTTGCAGACTACATGATACGCGAGTATCGCGCCGGGAGGACACCAAATCCGGATGTAATGTGCAATAAAGAAGTGAAATTCGGAGTATTCCTGAAAAAAGCACTCGCTATGGGGGCGGATTATGTAGCAACGGGGCACTATGCTTCTGTTCAGCCGTTGCAAAATTTTTCCGGTTTACTCCATCCGGAGGGTGGAGTAAAGCCAAATAATTATTTCGAGTTTTTTCACCTTTTTAAAGGCAAAGATCCGGCAAAGGACCAGAGTTATTTTCTTTGGACTTTGAAGCAGGAACAGCTTTCAAGAATTATTTTCCCGGTTGGAAATTTAAAAAAATCAGAAGTTCGCAAGCTGGCTAAAAAGTTCAAGCTACCCGTGGCCGCCAAAAAGGATAGCCAGGGTATTTGTTTTCTTGGCGAAGTAGATTTGAAAGAATTCTTAAAACACTATATCAAAGAAAAAAAGGGGAAAGTTTTAAACACTGAAGGAGAAGAAATAGGTTTTCACCACGGGGTAGTGTTTCATACATTGGGGGAGCGTCATGGCTTTACTATTACAAAAAAAAGCCCGAACGACAGCCGGTATTATATTGTTAATAAAGATATAAAGAAAAACATCCTAATTGTCTCACAAGCTCCCCACAAGTCAGACTTGTGGGGAGCGGCCACAAGTCTGACTTGTGGGGAAACAAATTGGATTTCAATAATTCCGGAGGAAAATAAAGGTTATACGGCTCAAATCCGCTACCACGGCGAATTCTTTGAATGTATGGTTAAAATCCTACCTAAAAATAAAGCCGAGATTGTTTTTTCAAAACCTGTTTTAGCCGCGCCAGGCCAGTCTATTGTAGTGTATGACAGAGATACTTGCATGGGCGGGGGAGTAGTTAAGTGATTAAAATACTAGTATAATAAAAAATATGAAAATTTCTCTAAACCAAACAAATTTTTTCGATAGAACTGATTTTAACGGTAATGTCTATGTTAAAGCCGAGGACGGAAAAGGATTTAGCGCGCTCCTTGTCAATTGTATTACCAGCCACTATAAAACAAAACTAAAGAATGCCACAAGGACTTACCTTGTTATTGAAGGAGCGGGTACTTTCACTATTAATGACAAAACGGAAACCGCTAACCCTGGAGATATGTTTATCATATCCGATGGAGATATCTACGAATACTACGGACAAATGAAGTTGTTCGAATTTAATGTTCCTGGAACCAACTCTAGCAACGAAGAAAAACTTTAACCGCAGCTTTTCTTTTGTAATCACTAATTGTATAATATATCCATGACTCAATTTTTTACGCAAAATAGTGAAATTATTTTAAGGTTAGTGGTAGCGGTAGTGCTCGGACTCTTAGTAGGGGTCGAAAGGCTTCTGGTTCACAAAGACGCAGGGATGAAAACTCATGCGCTGGTGTCTTTGGGTTCGGCTCTTTTTGTAATTATTTCTGAGATGATAGCTATAAGGTATGAGGAAATCGGGGGGTTTGATCCGACCAGAATCGCCTCACAGGTAATTGTAGGCATAGGATTTTTGGGTGCCGGCTCAATAATGCTTTACGGCTCCCAATTAAGGGGGCTCACTACCGCAGGCGGTCTTTGGGTAATGGCAGGCATCGGTATGGCGGCAGGTTTCGGGCTTTTCAGTCTCGCGTTTATTGTTACCATATTGGTGCTTTTGATTTTTATTTTAATAAATATTCTTGAAAAACCGATTAGGAGAATATCCGAAGACAATGAAGTCAAATGAAATCAGAGCAAGATTTTTAAAATTTTTCGAAAAAAGAGGACATAAAATAATTCCTTCGGCTTCGCTAGTGCCGGAAAACGACCCTTCGGTTTTATTTAATACCGCGGGGATGCAGCCCCTTGTGCCTTATCTCCTAGGGGAAGAGCACCCGATGGGGAAAAGAATAGTTGATATTCAGAAATGTGTACGCACTGGAGACCTTGACGACATAGGCGACAATAGGCACTTTTCCTTTTTTGAAATGATGGGGAACTGGTCTCTCGGGGATTACTTCAAGGAAGATGCCATTAAATGGAGCTATGATTTTTTAACCTCAAAAGAAGAAGGGCTTGGCCTTGACCCAAAGAGGCTGTACGTGACGTGCTTTGAAGGGGATGAAAATGCCCCGAAAGACACCGAATCGGCTAAAATATGGGAATATGTCGGAATACCCAAAAACCGTGTTTACTTTTTGGGAGTGGATGATAACTGGTGGGCAGCGGGGGATAACGGCCCATGCGGGCCGGACACGGAAATGTTTTACGACATGGCGGGCGGTGTGGGGGACTTAACCCAGGAACAATTTTTAGAAGCGGTAAAAAAAGAAAAGGTTATAGAGCTCTGGAATGACGTATTCATGGAATACGAAAAGAAGGATGGGAAAGTAATAGGCAAACTCAAGCAAAAAAATGTTGATACCGGCGCCGGACTAGAGAGGATTACGGCAGTGATGCAAGGCAAACAGACGGCGTATGATACGGATTTGTTTATACAGATTATAAAAAATATTAATTTTTTACGTGGATATAGAGGTTCTGGGCCAGGGTTTGATAAATATAGTCATGAATCTGACAAAAATTATCATCAGATAGTTAAAGCTGTTCGCGTTGTGGCTGATCACACAAGAGCAAGCGTTTTTATGATTGCGGATGGCACAATTCCATCTAATAAAGACAGAGGGTACATATTAAGAAGGTTAATTCGAAGAGCAATAAAATTTGGGAAAATAAACTTAAAATTACCACCGCATTTTTTATTTAAAGTATCTGAGGTTCTTATTAATCAATATAAAGAGTTTTATCCTGAATTGGAAACTCAAAGAGATTTAATACAAGAAGAAATAGTTAAAGAAGAACATAAGTTTTCTATTGTTGTTGATAATGGTTATAAAGAATTAAAGAAAATATTCAATAGAATATTTGGTAATATAGATCCGGATGATATAGCAAACGGAGCAATAATAAAAAATAATACAATTAAAATAAATGGCAAAGAACTTTTTAACCTATATCAAACCTTTGGTTTCCCGATCGAATTATCTCAAGAAATAATGGAAGATTGGGGGTTAGTATTCGACAAAGAAACAATTAAAGAAGCAAAAGAAGAATTTAAAAAACATCAAGAAAAATCACGCACATCCTCTGCCGGCATGTTCAAAGGGGGGCTCGCGAATCATAATGAAAAGACAATAAAACTTCACACCGCTCACCACCTGCTTTTGGCGGGGCTTCAGGCAGTCGTGGATAAAAATATCAAACAGAGAGGCAGCAATATCACTGAGGAGCGCCTTAGAATAGATTTTCTTTGTGACCATAAATTAACCGATGAGGAAAAGAAAAAAGCGGAAGACTGGGTAAATGACAAAATAGCCCGAAGGCTCGATGTCGTCCGCAAAGAGATGCCGTTTTCCGAAGCTGAAAGCATCGGAGCCGAAATGGAGTTCGGGGCGAAATATGCGGACATAGTTTCCGTCTACTTTATACAGGATAAGGAGGGAAATATAGCATCCAAGGAATTCTGCGGCGGACCGCACGTAAAAAACACTTCCGAGCTGGGCCGGTTCAAAATCCAAAAAGAAGAAGCCGTGGCACAGGGAATAAGGCGCATAAAAGCGGTGCTAGAATAAAGTGGTAATGCCTATTACAAAAAAAGATTCGCATAAAGTGTCTGGCTACAGGCCGGTTTTGATCGCGATAGCGGGAGATTTTTTCGTTACGGTAATAAAGTTTATAGGCTTTCTCTTGTCCGGCTCCGGAGTCCTTTTTTCCGAAACAGTGCACTCTCTGGCCGACACCCTAAACCAGATTTTTCTGATGATAGGTATAAAGAGGTCGGTGCAAAAAGAAAATAAGAAGTTTTCTTACGGTTACGGTAAAGAAAGATTTTTTTGGGCTCTAATTTCCGCCTGCGGAATATTTTTTATCGGTGCAGTGGCCTCGATTTATAAAGGGGTTTTGTCCCTTATTCACGAGGAACAGATACTGGTCAGCCCGATAATTTTCGCGATACTTTTCATTTCCCTTATCGTGGAGTTCTCTACTCTTTATGTCGCCTTTAAGGACCTTAAAAAGCACAACAAAGGGGTTACTCTGCTTGAATCACTAAAATACGGGGATCCGGCGACAATTACCGTAGTCTACGAGGATGCCATAGCCGTGCTCGGCGTTGTCATAGCTTTCGGCAGTATTTTGCTTTATGAACTTACGGGTAACTTTTATTGGGACGCGATCGGATCAATTGTCATCGGTATTATGCTCGGGATTGTTGCCGTTATATTGATTTCAAAGAACCACGGTTTCCTGGTGGAAAAATCCATACCGAAGGATTTCCGGAAAAAGATAGTAAAATTATTGGAAGCCGAGCCGTCCGTCGAGAAAGTGATTGATTTTAAATCTTCCGTTCTTGACATTAATAAGTACAGGATAAAATGCGAGATTGAGTTGAACGGCTCGGCTCTCATGAGGAAGTGGGCCAAAAAAGGCTTACTCAAAGAAGAGTACGAAAACATAAAAGACGATTACGAGGAGTTTCTAAAGTTCTGCGTGGATTACATGGATCGCGCTCCTAGGCTCATCGGCACCGAAATAGACCAACTGGAACAGATGATAAGGGAAAATTTTCCGGAAGTGGCGCATATCGACATAGAAATTAATTAATTATTATATCTGTGATACAATATGTCATATGGGTATTTTTTCTAAATCAAAAGAGCCCGAGGAATTAGTGTTAGTTTTTAATATTGGGTCTTCTTTTGTCGGCGGCGCGCTTTTTTTGGCTAGAAAGTCCGGAATCCCGAAGATAATTTTCTCGTGCAGGGAGCCGATACCTCTTGGAGAAAAAATTGATATTGACCGTTTTTTATCTCTTACCATGCGGGCACTCGATACAGTTACCGGTAAAATTTATGCCGCGGGGTTGGGGGCTCCAAAACGTATTTTTTGCGTGCTTTCTTCACCCTGGCTTGTTTCCCAAACCAGAATCATAAGTCTTAAGAAAAATACGCCTTTCTTATTTACCGCCAAATTAGCCGATGAGCTGATACAAAAAGAAATTAAAATTTTTGAAGAAGAAAACTTGGCAAAATACTCGAATGTAAAAGGCGGAATCCGCGCGGTTGAGCTAAAAAATATAAAAATCATGTTAAACGGATACGAGACATCGGAACCGCTTGACCAAAAAGCCAAGGAGCTTGAAATGACACTTTTTGTTTCAGTGGGCGGCGAGCAGGTTTTCAAAAAAATTGAAGAGACGATAGGCAGGCATTTTCATCCGCAGATAAAATTCTCCTCTTCGCTAATGGCGACTTTTACGGTAGTGCGGGACATGTACCCGGCGCAGGAAAATTTTCTGCTTGTTTATATTGGAGGGGAAGTTACCGATATTTCCATGATAAAAAAAAGCATATTGCGCGAGTCGATTTCTTTTCCCCTCGGATGCAATTTTTTGACAAGGGGGGTGGCGTCAAGCCTGGGCTGCACGCTGTCCGAAGCCAATTCTCTGATTTCTCTTTTTAAAGACGGACACGCCGAAGCAACGGTCGCGCAAAAACTTAAATTAATCATGGAGCAGTCCAGAGAAGAATGGATAAAAAAATTCCAGGAATCACTTGCTAACCTGTCCAACGATGTTTCTATCCCTTCCGCTATATACATAGATATGGGCAAGGACTTAGCGGACTTTTTTTCCGAAACAATAAAAAACGAACAGTTCAGCCAATACACCCTGACGGAATCAAAGTTTGAAATTACGTTTCTAAACACGGAAGCATTTTACCGGGCTGCGGAATTTGAAAACAACTCGATTCGCGAGCCTTTTTTGATAGTTGATTCCATTTATATTAATCGTTTTTTATTTCAATCATAACCTATGGCTAAATATTTATTAGAGGACATGGTAAGAGACAAGAGGGATAGGCAAGGGCTTAAGCCTGCAAAAAAAGTCGATAAGAGGGTAGAAAATAACCCGGATAAGAAAGAAGAACAACCCGTAAAAAAAAAGCGGCCGGAACCAAGGGCGGAATCTTCTCGAAAAAACAAGTCAAGATTAATGTTGTGGTGCGTCGCGTTGATATCCGTGGGTTTCTGCTTCTTTGCATTATCCATTTTTTTTGGCAGGGCGGTGGTAACGATAAATCCAAAAGTCGAAGAGATATCGGTAAATGAAAATCTTTCCGCGGTCAAAGATTCCAATGAAGGTTTGTCTTTCAACCTCATTATTATTGATGGCACCGAAGACAAAACCATACAAGCCACCGAGCAAAAAGATGTCTCGGAAAGGGCTACGGGCAGGATTATGATATTCAATGCGTTCGGTCCATCTCCCCAGACGCTTAGCATAGACACAAGACTGGAAGGCTCCAACGGTAAAATTTACAAGACTAAAACCAAAACAGCGGTTCCGGGAGTGCAAAAGGACGGTACTCCGGGATCGGTGGAGGTGGAAATTTACGCAGGAGAGGCAGGGGAGGGATATAATAGTGGGCCGCTCGATTTTAAAATCTTAGGCTTTAAAGGCACTCCGAAGTACGAAAAGTTTTATGGCAGATCCAAGACCGGAACGGCAATATCTGGAGGCTTTGTTGGCTCCGCCCCGTCTATTTCCGAGGCGGACAAAGCAAAGGCGGGGACAGAGCTAAAAACAGCTCTCCAGGATAAGCTTCTCAAAAAAGCCGGTAACCAGATACCGTCAGGGTTTGTCTTATTTAAGGATGCGGTTTTTCTTAATGCGGACGAATCCAATATTTCTTCGGCTTACAAGGACGATATCATGACCTTATCTCTCAAAGGCGTTTTATACGGTATTTTATTCAACGAGCAAAAACTTACAAAAAAGATAGCGCAAGGTGTGTTGGATAAATACGACGGAAGCGAAGTATTCATACCGAATATCCATGAACTAAGCTTTACCCTGGCCGACAAGGATAGCATCTCTTTTTGGGATATAAAAAATATAAGTTTTAATTTATCCGGTAAAACTTCGATTGTCTGGAAGGTAGACGAAGACAAAGTTGTCTCGGGTCTGCTAGGAAAATCAAAAACATATTTTAAAGAAATACTTGCTCCGTATAAAAATATCGAGTCCGCGAACCTAGCGTTGACCCCGATGTGGAAGTCATCCGTTCCGGAGGAGGCAAAGAATGTAAAAATAATAGTTAATTACCCAAAATAACCTTTAAACATTTGACATATCCGGTATATTTTTATATAGTTAAAGTCCATACATGAGCGATTCAAAAAAAGAAAAAATAGTTACCGCCCGGGGAGTTGTAACGGAAGCTTTACCTAGCACTTTGTTTAGAGTAAAAATAGAGGATAAAAATGAAGATAGCGCTGGAGAGGAGGAGATTCTCGCATATCTTTCGGGGAAAATGCGGATGCACAGAATAAAGGTTTTAATCGGAGATTCGGTGGAGGTGGTTCTTGATTCCTATGGGGGTAAGGGCAGGATAGTTAAAAGATTGTAAAAGGTTGTTATTTTTTTCAATATAGTGTATCATAGAATTTACGGTTTTTAAAAAGTTATAGTATTGAAAAATAAGGGTTTTTTCCTTGTTTTTCTTTATGGTATTGGGGATAAATTATTTTTGAAGAATCTCATGAAAATCAAAGCATCAGTTAAAAAAATTTGTGATAATTGTAAAATGGTACGCCGAGCCAGGCATTTAAGGATAATTTGCTCCAATCCAAAGCATAAACAAAAACAATAATTTATGAGAATACTAGGAATTACGGTACCAAATGAAAAAAGACTTGAAATAGGGCTCACCGCCATCTACGGCATAGGTATTTCATCTGCGAGGAAAATTCTTAGCCAAGTAAGTATTGATCATGGCCAGCGTGCCAAAGACCTCACTCCGGAAGAGGAGAACAGTATCCGAGCAATCGTGGAAAAAATCCTGATTGAAGGAAATCTTAAGCGTGAAATAGCCGCTAACATAAAAAGGCTGAAAGATATTAAGAGTTACCGGGGCATCCGCCACATGAAAAGGCTTCCGGTCCGAGGGCAACGAACCAAGACAAATTCCCGAACAATCAGAGGCAACGTACGAAAGACTATGGCGTCCGGTAAAAGAAAAGAGAGTAAAACATAATTAAACATGGCAACGAAAAAAGATACAATCGAAGAAGTAAAAGAAAAAGATGCCCCCGTAGCTGAGGCAGAGGGGGGTGAAGAAAAGAAGCCTGCATCTAAAACGCCAAAAAAGAAAGTTACCTCCGGTATTTTGCACATAGACGCTACTTTCAACAATACAAAAGTTCTTTTTTCTGATAAAATTGGCAACACTCTTTTCTGGTCTTCCGCCGGATCCTTGGGTTTTCGTGGCGCTAAAAAAGGAACTCCTTTTGCGGCTTCCAAGGTGGGTGACATTATAGGCAGCAAGGCCGCAATCTTGGGAGTCAAAGATGCCGACGTGGTTATCTTAGGGGTTGGGTCAGGGAGAGAGCCTGCAGTCAGGGCTTTTATGGCTCACGGCATTGAGGTAACTTCCATATTAGACGCTACGCCGGTGCCTCACAACGGACCGAAAGCAAAGAAGCCCAGACGCGTATAACCAAGTTAATTTTTTAGATAATAAATATGATATCAAAACCAAAATTTAAAATTTGCAGAAGGCTTGGTCCGGGGGTGTATGATAAATGTCAAACCGCCAAGTTTTCCGCCGCCGCCACAAAGACTTTGCCCGGCGGAAAACGCCCAAAGGCTCCCACCGAGTATGGCGCCCAGCTTATGGAAAAACAAAAAATTCGTTTTTCTTACGGGATATCGGAACGTCAGCTTTCCAACTACGTTAAAAAAGCTTCTCATATAAAGGGCGCGGGTACGGCTGAAAAACTTTTTGAAAGTCTGGAATCCCGTCTCGATAATGTTATTTACAAAATGGGTCTCGGCGCCAGCAGACGGGCGACTAGGCAAATGGTGTCCCACGGGCATTTTGTCGTAAATAGTCACCGGGTTACCATACCGTCTTATGAGCTAAAACAGGGAGATGTGGTTAAAATCCGAGAAGGCAGTAAAGGAAAGAAAATTTTTGAAAATCTGGGAGACAAGCTGAAAGATTATAACTCTCCCTCATGGGTTGCTTTTGATTTGGCAGCCATGGAAGGGAAAATTTTAGGAAAACCAAAAAACACCGAAACATTCCTAGACTTAAACGCGGTGCTTGAGTTTTATAGTCGATAATTACTAAATTTATGTTTTGTTTATGTTTTTTGTTTGTTAGATTTAAAAGTTAACTTTTTTAAAAAATTATGCCTGAATATAAAATAATCATGCCTTCCAAGCCCCGCGTTGTCATGGAGGAGGGGAACAAAGGAATATTTGAAATAGACGGCCTTTATCCTGGGTATGGACACACCCTAGGTAACAGTCTGCGCCGAATAATTTTGTCGTCCCTTCCGGGCGCCAGCATCACTGCTATAAAAATTGACGGAGTGTCGCACGAATTTCAGACTATGGATGGCATCAAAGAGGATGTCATAGTGATGATTTTAAATTTAAAGAAAGCCCGATTCAAAATGCTTTCTGATGAACCCCAGACCGTTTCCCTTTCCTTAAAAGGGCCTAAAGAAGTCCTTGCCGGAGACATAAAAACAGGCGGACAAGTTGAAATTCTTAACCCGGAGCTTCATATAGCGGAAGTTACAGGCAAAGTCAACTTGAATATAGAAATGAAGATAGAAAAAGGCCTGGGCTTCATCTCCAAAGAAAATTTTCAAAAAGAAAAGGTGGATGTGGGCACTATCGCCGTTGACGCTATCTTCACGCCAATCCGCAGAGTTTCTTACGAAGTGGAAAACATGCGCGTAGGGGACAAGACAAACCATAACCGTCTGCGCATGGTTATTGAAACCGATGGCACTCTTTCCGCGCGGGAAGCCCTTTCACAGTCCATCATCATAATGATCAACCAGCTCAAGGCAATCGTTGACTTTAAAGAGCCGGAAGTCCCGACCGAGGGTCGCGTATCCACGATAGATGAATCTGTCGGAAAAGAAAAAGAGGGAGAGAAAGACGAAAAGAAAGGCGCGGAATTTGCCGATGTTTTAAAGACGCGCACGGACAGCCTGGACCTTTCAACCCGCACCTTAAATGCTTTAACCGGCGCGAATATCCGCACATTGGGCGGACTCGCCAGGAAGAAGAGGGAAGACTTGCTTGAAGTTGAAGGCATAGGCGAGAAAGGCATTACCGAGATTAAAAAAGTTTTAAACAAGTTCGGGCTTAACCTGAAAGAATAAGATGCGACACCATAACAACACGAGAAAATTCGGCAGAGACAAAACCCAGAAGAGAGCGCTTTTGAATTCTTTGGCTATTAATTTGATTGTGCGCGAAAAAATCAAAACCACGGAACCGAAAGCAAAAGAATTGCGGCCTTTCATCGAGAAGCTGGTAACAAGCGCGAAAAAAGGAGATATGGCTACCCGCCGCGTGGTTGCCGCCAAGCTGTCCAATAAAGGCAAAGAAGTGAAAAAGCTTTTTGATGTTATCGCGCCAAAATATAAAGATGTCAAAGGCGGATACACCAGAGTCTTGAAACTAGGAGCCCGAAAGTCCGACGGCGCTAAAATGGCTATTATTGAATTTGTGTAAAAATTTTATGAAAGATTTAAAAGGAAAAAAAGAATTAAAAACAATAGACGCATCCGGACGAACCCTGGGCAGAGTGGCGAGCGAAGTGGCTATGTCACTCATGGGCAAGACCTCGGCTACTTTCGAGCGAAATAAATATTCCGGTTTTCCGGTGAAGGTCATTAACGCGTCAAAACTGCGCATTACCGCGAAGAAACTCGATGAGATTTATCATACGAGATATTCCGGCATACCGGGCGGGCTGCGTATTTTAAAAGGTACCGAGACCGCGGAGAAGCAGGGGTTGAAAGAGTTGGTCAAACTGGCTACGTTTCAAATGCTTCCGGACAACAAACTGCGAAGAGTCATGATGAAAAATTTAACGATACAAGATTAATATAATAATATGTCAACAAACGTAGATAAAGAAATAACAAAACCTGCCCGCAATGCTACGCATAGCGTTGCAGGCGGGGGCAAATATATCGAGGCCGTAGGCCGACGTAAAACTTCGACCGCGAGAGTTCGTATTTCCGAATCCGCTAAGGCAAACTTTTTAGTGAATGGGAAAGACGCTAAAGAATATTTCAAGACAGAAGATCAAAAAAGATTAATTTTGGATCCCATGGTAAAAGGCTTACCCGCAGGTTCCAGTAAGTGGAGCGTAGAGGTTCACGTGTCAGGGGGCGGAATCCACTCTCAGGCTGAAGCTATCCGCCACGGGCTCTCCAGGGCTCTTGTGGCCTCGGATATAGCCTTGCGCGGTGGCCTGAAGAAACTCGGATTTTTGAAACGCGACCCACGGGCAAAAGAACGAAGAAAATTCGGACTCAAGAAAGCCAGAAAGGCACCTCAATGGAGTAAAAGATAACTGCTTATCTTTTACTCCGATTCCGTGCAAGAGGAAATTTCCGATGCGAGCTTGCGAGCAGGAAATAGGAGGAGATAACCGAACTGACCACGACCAAAGCCCTTGTAAACAAGGGCTTTTTTATGCTATATTAAATTTATGGCAGACGAAGAAGACCTGCCTGCCGGCAGGCAGGGGAAAACAGAAGAGAATATAGAACCAGCCGCGGATAACTCCGAGGTTTTAGAGTTTGAATTCAATGAAGACGGAGAGGAGGACCTCAAAAAGACCATAAAGAAATTGCGGACTGACCTGAAACAGGCAAAAGCCGAGAAGGAAGAATATTTAAACGGCTGGCAGAAAGAGCGTGCCGAATTTGCTAATTACCGTAAACAAGAAGATGACCGCAAGGCTTTGTTTTCCGAGGCTATGCGTGAAAGAATCTTGACCAGGTTCATGTCAGTTCTCGATAGCTTTAATATGGCTTTCGCGAACAAGGAAGCTTGGGCAAAAGTGGACGATTCCTGGCGCAAAGGGGTGGAATATATATATTCGCAGCTGAATACTATTTTTGAAGAGTACGGAGTAAAAGAGATAGGGGAAGTTGGGGAGAGTTTTGACCCAAATATTCACGAATCCATAGACGTGGTAGAAACCGATAAAAAAGAACTTGAACACACGGTAGCGGCTGTAATCCAAAAAGGCTACAAGTTGGGCGAGCGCGTAATCCGCCCGGCTCGGGTAAATGTATACGAGTACAAAGATGCTGAATAAGTTCTAAAGTTCGTTAGAACATTAGATTATGAAAACTGAAAATAAAATCTGCGCGGATTGCAAAGAAGAATTCACCATAGATTCAGGCGATTTGATTTTATATGAAAAAGTCGGGCTAGAAATTCCAGAGCAATGCTTTTTTTGTAGGACGAAGCAATATCTGGCATTTTGGACTTTCGGAAAATTTAGACGCGGCAAGTCAGACTTTTCGGGCGAAGATCTGATTACTGTGTTGCCGGAAAATAGTAGATATCCTATATATAAGTCTCATGAATGGTGGGGCGACAGTTGGGATCCGATGTCGTATGGCATGGATTATGATTCGAACAGATCTTTTTTCGATCAGCTTAAGGAACTACAAGAAAAAGTGCCGCGGCCTCATCAAATAGGAAAAAATAACCAGAATTGTGATTGGTGTGATGGCACGTGGGAATCAAAAAATTGTTATCTAACTAGGTGTATGTTTAGGGGGGAGAATATAAGCTACGGATACCGGGTCAAGAACAGCAAGGATTCTCATGATGTCTACTTTGTTTTTAACGTTCAAAATTCGTATGATTGCCTGGAGTGCCATGATTCCTTTAATCTGAACTTTTCAGAGAACTGCAAG
This sequence comes from Minisyncoccota bacterium, assembly GCA_036517215.1. GTDB lineage: Bacteria > Patescibacteriota > Minisyncoccia > Phycocordibacterales > UBA9973 > UBA9973. The sequence continues at coordinate 27,801 of DATDXF010000018.1, forward strand.
GATTGCATAGACTCTTATTTTCTCTTTGACTGTAGAAGTTGCCAAGACTGTTTTATGTGCTGGAACCTTCGCAACAAGCAATATTGTATCCAGAACAAGCAATATACCAAAGAAGAATATTTCGTTGAACTGAAAAAATTCAAACTTGACTCGCATAAAGAGATTTTAAAACTCAAGGCCGATTTCGTCAATATTGTAAAGAGAGAGGCTGTTCATCGCGAAAATTTCAACCTAAGGACCACTAATTCTGTAGGGAATTATCTTATAAATTGCGATAAATGTGTTAATGTATTTTCTTGGGAGGATTCGCAAAATTGTAGAAATCAAGTGCGAGGTTTTGGGACAAAAGATTGCATAGATCAGGTGAGTGTACTCAACAGCGAATTGTCGGGGAACAATGCCGGCAATGGCATAACCGGCGGGTACTCCTTGAAGCATTCTGCATGGTCCGATGCAAGATACTCGGAATACTTGGATAGTTGTCTTGATGTAGAATATTGCTTCGGTTGCATTGGTTTGCGAAAGAAAAAATATTGTGTATTGAACAAACAATATGAAAAGGAAGAATACGAAGCCTTAAAAGATAAAGTTATCCAGGATATGCAAAACAGAGGAGAATATGGTAAGTTTTTACCTTACTCTATGGCATATTGCGACTATAATTTATCGAACGGCATGATGTATTTTCCCGATGTGTCAAAAGAAGAGATACAAAAAATAGGAGGATATTGGTCGGAGAAAGATTTTTCTTCGAATGACGGCGTTTCTTCTTTGGAGTTGCCGGACAGTATCAATAATACCCCGGAGAGTATAACGGCACAGGCCCTTATTTGTCCTGAGAGCAAATATCGTTTCAATATCTCTTCAGCAGAATATAAATTCCACAAAAACAAAGGTTTCGCCTTACCAAGAATTCATTTTGACCTGCGTATGTTAAAAAATGCCAGAAAGATTGCAGTTCTTAAAAGTTATTTTTACAATTGTGTTTATTGTAAAAAAGACATACACGCATATTATCCGCCGGAATGGGGTTACCAAAAAATCGCCTGCGAAGAATGTTACAAGCAGAATATTGCATAAAAATGAAAAACGACCCTAAAAACTTTTTCTGGTTAGACGTGCCGAAATCCATTTGGTATTTTCTCGAGGAAGACAAAAAAAGATTCATATTTGCGGTATCAATATTGTCCGCGATTTTTGCGTACGACCTTGTGCCGATATTTATCGTGGGGAAAGTAGTGGATTTTTTCGCCCTATACAAACCCGGGCAATCTCTTTCAACTTTTTATTTTTATATAATTTTCATCACCGTTACCTGGATTACAGCCTCCCTGATAAGGCTAAAATCAAAAAACATGCTGACCATTATACGATTACATGCGCGCACCAGAGCCCGTACTTGGGGGTTTGAAAGGCTCACACAGTTTTCTTTGGAATGGCATAATAAAGAAAATACGGGAAACAAACTTCAGAGAATTTTTACCGGAGCTGAAGCTATCGTAGGGTGGGGAAAATTATTCCAAAAAGAGCTGGCGAAAATATTCATAAACGTATTGGTCATAGTCGTGTTTTTTATATTTACGAACTTTAAATTCGGAATTATTGTCCTGATTTACATCCCGCTCTTCTTCTTTATAGAATTCGCTTTTAGTAAAAGAGTTTTTAGACTAAGCAATGAATTTAACGAACTCAACCAGGCGGCAAGCGGCGTTTATATGGAGTCAGCCCACAACATGCTTTCCGTAAAGGCGCTTGGGGGCGAAAAAGGCGTTATAGGAAGAGTTTTAGACAAGGAAACTCTGTCGAGGGATATATCTATTCAAAAAGCAAACTCCAATAATTTGAAGTGGCGATTTATCCAATTTTTAAACGGTGTTACCGTAGGTGTCTTTTTGTATTTTATAGGAACCTCCGTAATCTCAGGGGTTATAACAGTGGGAATGGTTTTGATTTTATATTCTTATTTTAACAAGCTTCAAGGGTATGTGGCGGATGTCAGTGATTTACATGCAGAAATGATTGATTTAAAGTCCGAGCTGAGTCAGATGATGCCCATATTTAAGGAGACCGAATTTATTAAAACGGGGGACGAGCCTTTCCCGAAAGAATGGGAGCAGATAGAAATTAAGGACGCAACAATGGATTACGGCTCTGGGCAAACGGGGCTCAAGGATTTTAACCTTACCTTGAAGAGGAATACAAAAACAGGGGTGGCCGGGTCTTCCGGTTCCGGTAAGTCAACTTTGGCAAAGATTATCTTGGGTTTATACGGTTTAAAATCAGGCAAATTTAAAATTGGAAATAGTAATTATTACTCAATTTCCCACAACGAAACTATAAGTCATATTACCGTGGTGCTCCAGGAAACTGAACTATTCAACCTTTCTTTGCGCGACAACATCACAATGATGCGCGAAGAGGATAGCGAGCTTTTGAATATGGCGATACATATTTCGGAGTTAAAAGATGTAATTGCGAAATTGCCTGAAGGCCTTGATTCTATGATCGGAGAAAAAGGATATATGCTCTCCGGCGGGGAGCGCCAGCGTCTCGGCATCGCCCGCGCCATCTATAAAAACGCGCCAATAATAATATTGGATGAAGCCACGTCGTCTCTCGACTCGGAAACGGAAGGTAAAATCATGGCTAAATTGCTGGGGGATTACGGTAAAGATAAAACTTTCTTGATTATTGCTCACCGCCTAGGCACCCTGAAGTATACGGACAATATAGCCGTAATGGATAGTGGCAAGGTGGTGGAAGAGGGAAGTTATGACGAGCTGATGCGGAATCAGGGCTCCGTTTTTTACAGGATGAACAAAAAACAGAAAAAAGTTTCCCCTATCCCAGGAATAGGGGAAGAATGATTATGGACTACAAACAAGAAATTAAAATATGTCAGAACTGTCGTGGTAGCTTCACGATAGAGCCGGACGATTTTGGATTTTATGAAAAGATAAAAGTCCCACCGCCTGTATGGTGTCCGCAGTGCCGGCTTTTACGAAGGCTCAATTGGTATAGCTATAGGATTCTCTACAAACGTAAATGCGATTTTACGGGAGAAAGTATTATTTCTACTTATCACTCGGATTTACCATACAAAGTTTATAAGCAGGATATTTGGTGGAGCGATAAATGGGACCCGAAAAGTTACGGCAAAGACTATGATTTTTCAAGACCATTTTTTGAGCAATTTCAAGAGTTAATGCTGGAAGTTCCCAAAGCATCTTTGCACACCGAATATACCACGATGGTAAATAGCGAATACTGCAATGCTGCAAGTTATCTAAAAAATTGCTATCTTTGTTTTAAGCATATTACAGGCGAAGATTCTGCTTACACAAATGTTTCGGTAAATGCAAAGGATTCTTTAGACCTTGCTTATTCTAGAGATCCGGAGCTTTGTTATGAACTAGTAAATTGCCACAAATGTTTTCAAGTATTCTTTTCGGAGGATTGCGAGAGTTGCCAGAATGTTTATTTTTGCCGGGACCTCGTAAACTGCCTGAATTGTTTTGGCTGTACTTCGTTGCGTAATAAAACCTACTGCTTTTTTAACGAACAGCTTACCAAGGATGAATACGAAAAGAGATTAGTAGAAATGAACTTGGGTTCGGCAGAGAAAATAAAAGAATTACGGCAGGAAGCACATAAGCATTCCTTGAAATATCCAAGGAGGGCTATGCAGGGCAAGAATAATGTAAATGTGTCCGGTGACTACATCAATAACTGCAGAAATGCCCAGCATGTATATTTTGTAAACAACTCCGAAGACGTCAAATATACCCAGCTCTACATAAACGGTAGTACAAAAACTAGCTATGATTTTTCAGGCTTTGGTTCAACTTCGGAACTGGTGTATGAGGCGACCTGGACTGGATACGATACATATAATGTCAGATTTAGCGCTTGGAATTATCATACTCAAAATACCGAATACACTTTTGGGTGCCATGGTTCCAGTAATTTATTTGGATGTGCTGGTATTCGCAAGGGAGAGTATTGTATTTTAAATAAACAGTATACAAAAGAAGAATATTTTTCTATGGTAGAAAGGATTAGGAAACATATGGATGAAATGCCGTTTATAGACAGAAGGGGATTAGAGCATAGATATGGCGGACAGATTCCTGTGGATATTTGCCCTTGGGCTTACAACGAATCAACCGCTATTGAATTTTTCCCGATAAGCAAAGAGGAAGCAATAAAGAAAGGCTTTACGTGGCGCGACCCGGATCAAAGAGAATACCTTCCGGCGACCATTGTGGTGCCGGATAATATTAAAGATGCGACAGAGGATATTTTAAAAGCAGTTTTAAAATGTGAAACTTGTGGGAAAAATTACCAGATTATTCAAAAAGAACTAAGTTTTTTAAAAAGATTTAATTTGCCGATTCCGCTTGACTGTCCGCTTTGCCGTGACCGCGCAAGAATCAAACAATTAAACCCAATGGAAACGCATAACCGTAAATGCGATAAATGTGAAAAGGACATAGAAACCTCTTATTCACCCGACAGACCAGAAATAGTGTATTGCGAAAGTTGTTACAAACAAGAAGTCTATTAACCATGGAAACAAGAAACTGCAAAAATTGCAAAAAAGATTTCACCATAGAAAACGAGGATTTTAATTTTTACGAAAAGATAAAAGTCCCGCCACCGACTTGGTGTCCACGATGTCGGCAAATACGCAGATATGCTTGGCGCAACGAACGCACACTTTACAGGAGGAATTGTGATTTGTGCGGCAAAAGCACCGTTACAATATATTCTTCCAACAAGCCACATAAAATGTATTGTCAGCCGTGTTGGTGGGGCGATGGCTGGGACCCGTCTGCTTTTGGGCAGGATTTTGACTTTAGTCGGCCGTTTTTTGAACAATTCCGGGAACTTCAGCTGAAAGTTCCTCGTATGGCTCTTTTAAGTAAAAATAGTATAAATTCCGAATATACAAATCATTCAGGCGATAATAAAAACATTTATCTCTCTTTTGCAGCCTGGTCTGCCGAAGACGTTATGTATAGTACGTGGGTGATGAAATCAAGAGATTGTATGGATTGTAGCTTTGTGTATGATAAAGGGGAACGTTTATATGAAGTTATTGACTCCAGGTCTTCTTACGAGTGTCAACACGGAATGTTTCTAAAAGATTGCTCTTCTTGTTATTACTGTTTTGATTGTCGCGGGTGCAACCACTGTTTCATGTCTTCTAATTTAAGAAATAAAAGTTACGTATTTAAAAATAAACAATACACAAGAGAAGAGTATTTAAAAAAAGTTGCAGAATACGAACTTTCTTCTTTTGCGGTTCGGGAAGGGTTGAAAAAAGAATTTGAAGATATGATAAAAATGGAATCAATCCACCGGTATGTTATAAGTGAAAGAAATGTAAATTCTATAGGCTCTTTAATTTTTGACTGCAAAAACGTAAAGCAGTCTTTTGAAGTAAATAATGGCGAAGATTGCAAATATATATATGGCGCCCTGGACCTGAAGGATTCTATGGACATATATCATGTAGGCTGGCCTACTACAGAACTTAATTATGAGCTTCATGGCTGTACAAGAGTAGTAAATTGTAAATTTTGTCACCTTTGCTATGACAATATGAATGTTGAATATTCTGATTCCTGTCAAAATAGTCAGAACTTATTTAGCTGCGTTAGTATTAAGAAGGGAGAGTATATGGTTTTTAATAAAAAATATTCAAAAACTGACTACTTGGAATTAAAAGAAAAGATTATTGAGCATATGAAAAAGACAGGAGAGTATGGGGAGTTTTTTCCTCCGGAAATAGCCCCCGTTTACTACAACGAAACGCAAGGAAATATGTACGAGCCGATGACCAAAGAGGAAGTGTTGGCAAAGGGATGGCACTGGGAAGAGAATATACCCGGAACTTTTGGCAAAGAAACTATATCAATTACATCTATTCCAGACAAAATTGAAGATATTCCGGATTCGTATATGAATGAAATTTTTGGCTGCCTAGAATGCTCAAAAAATTACAATATAACCAAAAACGAGCTGTTATTTTTAAGAAAAGAGAAAATCCCATTTCCTAGGAAATGTCCAAATTGTCGTTATAAAAGGAGATTTAACTTACGTCCCCTTCGCAAGCTTTGGCACCGAGACTGTATGTGTGAAAAAAGCGAACACGGCCATGCAGATAAATGCCTGGTAGAATTTGAAACTCCTTACGCGCCTGACCGTCCGGAAAAAGTATTCTGCGAAAGCTGTTATAATAAAGAGGTATATTAAACCAATGCAATAACGTATCCGTGTACTAGTACATAAGTATATGAATAATAAAAGTGAAAATAGAGAATGTCAAAATTGTCCCGATTTCTTTAAATTTAAGAAATCCGAGGATCCACGATTCTGATTTATCAGAATCGGGACAAAAAAGATATGGAATATAAATCACAAAATGTAGTATGTCAGAACTGTCGTGGTAACTTCATCATTGAACCGAACGATTTTGGATTCTATGAAAAGATAAAAGTTCCGCCGCCGACCTTTTGCCCGGACTGCCGCTTGGTTCGGAGAATGTCATTCCGTAATGTCTGGCATTTATATAAAAAGGAGGATGCCCATACCGGGAAGGAGATTTTTTCTGCTTTTCCGCCAGAATCTCCCGTCAAAATATATGAAAAAGATTATTGGCTGTCGGACGCATGGAACCCGCTCGAGTATGGGAGAGACATAGACTGGTCAAAACCTTTTATTTCACAAATAGCCGAGCTATTAAAAGAAGTTCCTCTGCCAGCACACTCTATCCAAAATGCCGTTAACTGCGAATACTGCACAAAACAAATGCTTCCTACATAAAGAATTGCTATTTCAGCCGGGCGCTGGTAGATACCGAGGACTGTGCGTATGTCATACAGGACACAGGCTCGATTCAGTGCATGGATAGCCATATGACCGATCATTGTGAATTTGGCTATGGGAACGTAAATTGCGGGCACTGTTATAAAACTTTTTTTTCCGTAAATTGCGAGTCTTGCCACAATGTAACTTTGTCAAAGGACTGTGTCGGATGTTCCGACTGTTTTGGCTGCGTTGGGCTTAGAAACAAGTCTAATTATATTTTTAATGTTCCGTACACAAAAGAGAAATACGCCGCTAAACTTATAGAGTTGAATTTAGATTCCAGGAAAGCATTTGAGGAATGCGCAAAACAAGCTCAGGATTTTTGGCTTAAGTTCCCGGTAAAATTCATGCAGGGCTTGCAGAATGTCAATGTGCTCGGGGATTATCTCTATAATTCAAAAAATGCCAAATACTGCTGGCGCGCTCGAGATATTGAAGACTCCAAGTATTGTTTGAATATTTTTCTGGGCCCGGTGCGGGATTGTTACGATTATGCAAATTTTGGAGGCGGTTCGGAGCTTATCTACGAGAGCCTAGTGTGTGGCGACCAAACCTCTAATATTAAATTCTCCTGGAATTGTTTCGGTGGGGCAAAAAATGTTGAGTATTCCATTTTCTGCCAAGGCGCGTCAGATGTGTTCGGCTGCGTAAGCGCCCGAAAAAAGCAATATTGTATTTTGAATAAGCAATATACAAAAAAAGAATACGAGGAATTGGTGCCAAAAATTATACAACATATGAAAGATATGCCTTATATCGATAAAAGGGGGATAGTCTATGGATATGGAGAATTTTTTCCGGCGGAATTATCTCTTATGCCGTTTAATATTTCCGAAGCGTATGAACTTTCACCTAAAACCAAGGAAGAGGCCGAAGCTCTCGGATTTAAGTGGAGGGAAGAACCTAGGCGTGAATATTCTGCCACAAAACAAGCAAACGATTTACCGGATATGGTAAAGGATACGGGAGAAGATATCTTAAACGAGGTCATATCTTGCGGACATGGAGAAAAATGCTCCGAAGAATGCACCGGAGCGTTTCGTATTGTGCTTAGAGAGCTTAAGTTTTTAAAACAATTTAACTTACCCCTGCCGACTCTTTGCCCGAATTGCCGTCATTATAGTCGGCTAGCTCTAAGGAATGTACCCAGATTTTTTAAAAGGACTTGCGGGTGCGCAGGAGTTAATTCCCAAAATGGTATTTACGCAAACGTGGGCAAGCATTTTCATGGAAGCAAGAAATGTGAAGTTGAATTCGAAACGAGCTATGCACCCGACAGGCCGGAGATAGTTTATTGCGAAAAATGCTATCAACAGGAAGTTTATTAGTGAAGACGAAAAGAATTATGATAGGCGGAAGGTTCCGTCCGTAGGGTGGAGGAAAGCCAAGTAATTCTTTTCGTCGAAACTCTTTAGTTTCCGAAAGTTTCAAACAGGGATTTTCTGCTTTCTTCGTCTATGTGTTCGGTGACTATAATCATCATTTCTGTGGTCAGGCCCAGGTCACGCTTTATATTCGTGAATAAATGTTCGAAAGGGAAGGGGGAAATCCAGGCGGAATTTTTCAGGCAGACAAAGCCGGCTTTTTTTAAGAGATAGCGCAGGCTTTCACGCTCGCTTTTTCTTTCTTCCGGCAGGTCGAGCAAGATAATCCTCCAGAAACCATCCCAGGAAGTATTTACCAGGGTTGTCTCGCTGTCCAACTTCAAACTATGAACTTTCTTTTTGCCTTCTTTGGTCAGGCGGGCATATTCGCTTTGCCCTGAGGGGATTTGTTCTATTAGCCCGGCGTCTTTTAAGCCTTTTATGGAGCGAGTTACGGCATATTTTTCTCCGCTTATTTTCTCTTTTAATTCGGGTAAAGAAATGGCTGTTTTTTGTCCTAAAATTCGCAATATTTTATTGGAATAGTCTTTCTTGCTTGACATAGATATATACTATCATATATACTCTATTATACAAGTTTTTCGTGTTCGCGAATTACTTGTTAAATTAACTTAATTATTAATAATAACCTTATAAAATATGAGTAAAATAATAGGAATAGACTTAGGAACAACAAATTCGGCCGTCGCTATAATAGAAGGAGGCGTGCCGAAAATTATTGAGAACGTAGAGGGGAATCGAACCACACCTTCGGTGGTTTCGGTTGCTAAAAATGGCGATAGACTGGTAGGTTTGCTCGCAAAGAGACAGGCTGTAACGAACCCCGAAAACACAGTGTACGGCATCAAGCGCTTTATGGGGCACAATTTTGACGACCCCGAAGTGCAGAAAGACCTAAAGAACGCCTCTTTCAAAATTCAGAAATCCGCAAACGGCGGAGTAGAAGTAAAAATCGGCGATAAGTGGATGCGCCCGGAAGAAGTTTCCGCCATGATTTTGTCAAAAATAAAAGCCGACGTGGAAGCAAAACTCGGAGAAAAAATTACCGAAGCTGTGATAACTGTGCCTGCTTACTTCAATGATGCGCAAAGAAAGGCAACCAAAGATGCGGGGGTAGTAGCAGGGCTTGATGTGAAAAGAATTATCAACGAACCTACCGCTGCAGCTCTTGCCTATGGCTTCAACAAAAAGAAAAATGAAAAAATAGTCGTTTACGATTTCGGAGGCGGAACTTTCGACGTATCTGT
>DATDXF010000019.1:0-11834 GCA_036517215.1 Minisyncoccota bacterium
CTTCTTCGGTTCAGATACCTTCGGCAAAAACAGAGCACACTATGGACAATTTGACAAAGACGCCGACTGCTCCAACTGCGCCTATTTCTCCTACAACCCCGCCAAAAGCAGGATATTCTGTTGACCCATACAGAATGAAACCGGAGTAACCTAAGAAAAATATATGCAATTCAAGGTTCCACAATTTTTAGAGATAGAAGATAAGATTTTCGGGCCCTTTACCTTCAAAGAGTTCATATACCTAGCCGGAGGAGCAGGGTTATGCTTCATTCTTTATAAATTGCTCGGGTTGCTTTGGGGCGCGGTGCCTATTTTGGTGATTGCGGCATTTTCTTTCGCCCTTACTTTTTATAGGCCGAACAATAAGCCTTTTATCTTTATGATAGAATCAAGTTTAAAGTATTTTTCACAGAGTAAACTTTATATTTGGAAAAAACAGAAAGCAAGTAGAAAAGCCGGGGGCGCAGAAAAAAAAGAGGGAGGGGAAATTAGCATGATGCCTGCTGATAGCTTAAAATTGAACGGGAGTAAGCTACGCGATTTAGCCTGGAGTTTGGATGTTCTCGATTTAAGCAAACAAAAAGACAGTAATGTACAATAAATAATTATGGCCTTAAATGCAAAAGCTACCCAGGAATTTGTCCCGATCAAGGAAGTGCGCGATGGCATAATCGTGCTGAAAGACGGCGGACTGCGGGCAATAGTTCTGGCCACCTCTGTAAATCTTTCTTTGAAATCTGAAGAGGAGCAAAAAGCAACCATTCTTCAGTTCCAAAATTTTCTTAACACTTTGGATTTTTCGGTGCAGATATCCGTACAATCCAGGCGCTTGGATATACGCCCATACTTGCTTCTTTTAGAGAACAGAATAAAAGTGCAAAATGAGCCTCTTTTAAAATTGCAGACGAGGGAATACATAGAATTTATCAGAAACTTTACCGACACAGTAAGCATAATGACAAAAAGTTTTTTCTTGGTTGTACCGTACACCCATACTGTTTTAAAATCGGATTCGGGAATACTGGGTAGTCTGTTTTCAAAAAAGAATAAAGAACAGGAAGACGCGGCAAAAAAAGTTGATTTTGAAGAAAAAAGGTCCCAGTTGGAAGAACGGGTCGCGGTTATACAGCAAGGGCTCGGCCGGTGCGGAATAAATTCCGCCCAGCTCGGCACGGAAGAAGTGGTAGAAGTGTTTTATAAAGTTTTCAATCCGGGCGAGCTGGAAGGGAAAATAAAAATAGAGTAAACAATTATGGACTTTTTTAACAAACTATTCGGAACAAAAAAAACATCCGCGAACCTGGAGACTAGGGCTTCTACTCTGGCTGTTTTGCCGGAAGAAATTTACGAATCCGCCAACCTGGAGCTACAGGATGTGATAGCGCCGTCTGCCCTCAAAATAGAGTCAAAGTCAATCAACTTGGGCGATAAGATTGCCCGCACTTTTTTCATAATATCTTACCCTAGATTTTTAACCGATAACTGGTTTTCCCCAATAATCAACCTAGACAAGGTTTTTGATATCTCAATTTTTATACATCCTATCGAAACATCCCTGGTATTAAGGCAATTCCAGAAAAAAGTCGCGGAAGTGCAAAGCCAGATAAATGTCCGGGAGAGCAAGGGAATGGTGCGGGACCCGATTCTTGACACCGCATACCAGGACTTGGAGGGTCTGCGGGACAATCTGATACAAGCCCAGGAAAAAATGTTTGATGTTGGCATTTACATCACGATTTACGCAGACACCGATCTTGAACTCTTTAAAATTGAGAACGAGATCAAATCAATGCTGGAATCCAAACTAATATACATAAAACCTGCCCTTTTCCAGCAGGAAGAAGCTTTTAAGAGTGTAATTCCGATAGATACGGACCTGCTGAATATCCACCAAAAGCTGAACTCCGAGCCGCTTTCCAGTGTTTTCCCATTCATATCTTCAGACCTGACTTCCGACAAGGGAATACTTTACGGAATCAACCGCCACAATTCCAGTTTGGTTATTTTCGACCGGTTTTCACTAGAAAATTATAACTCTGTTACTTTCGCGAAGTCCGGTTCGGGAAAATCCTATGCAACAAAGCTTGAAATACTGAGGTCTTTAATGTTTGACACCGATGTCATTGTGATAGACCCGGAACGCGAGTATGAGTTCCTGGCCGAGGCTGTCGGGGGGAGGTATTTTAATATTTCTCTTTCGTCAGACCACCACATCAATCCGTTTGACCTGCCGATACCGCACGAAGATGAGACCGCGGAGGATGTACTTCGCTCCAACATAATAAACTTGGTTGGACTTTTCCGCCTGATGCTGGGAGGACTCACTCCGGAGGAAGATTCCATGGTGGACCGCGCCATCTCGGAAACATACGCTATGAAAGACATAACCGCGGAATCCGATTTCTCAAATATAGAACCGCCCCTGTTATCGGACTTTGAAATGGTTTTATCCGGGATGGACGGCAGTGACTCCGTGGTGCAAAGGCTAGTGAAATACACCAGGGGTTCCTGGGCCACTTTCCTAAACAGGCCATCAAATGTGGACATAAATAAAAAATTCGTGGTGTTCTCGGTCCGAGATATGGAAGACGAACTAAAGCCTGTCGCAATGTATATAATCATGCACTTTATCTGGAATGCGGTACGAAAAAACTTGAAAAAGAGGCTTTTGGTTGTTGATGAAGCCTGGTGGATGATGAAATCCGAAGATACCGCGTCTTTCTTGTACTCTATCGCCAAAAGAGGGCGAAAATACTACTTAGGGCTGGCTACTATAACACAAGACGCGGCAGACTTTATGAAATCCCCGTACGGAGTGCCAATTATAACCAACTCTTCAATCCAGCTTCTCTTAAAACAATCTCCTACCACTATTGATATACTGCAAAAAACATTCAACCTTACGGACGAAGAAAAATACCTTTTACTGGAGTCAAACGTGGGGGAGGGAATATTCTTTGCCGGACTCAAACATGTCGCCATAAAGATTATCTCCTCTTATACCGAAGATCAAATCATCACTTCCGACCCCTCACAGATACTTTCCAACAAAAAAGCCAAGCAGGACCAGGAAGCTATGGATATGGCACCTGCCCGCAATACTAAAGCATAGTTGTTGCAGGCAGGTCTAAAAAGTAGGCTTTGTTTGGGGGAAGAAGTGTTATATAATAAGCTTATGCCTCTTATGTCCCAGGGACATTTAAAGTTTACTAAACTTTTATTTATAGCTGCCATATTTGCCCTTGCGGGATTTTTTCCTTTCGAAGCAGGCGCTTCTTCTACTTCGAGCACATTGGTAAGGCTCTCTCCTGCAAACCCCAGCCCGGGAGAAAATACGACCATCAGCTTGAGTAGTTACGCTAACGACTTGGATAGTGTTCCCATATCCTGGTCGGTTAGCGGTAAAAAAGTATCGGCAGGCGTAGGGGAAAAATCCATATCCGTAACAGCTCCAGCGGCAGGAACAAGTATGGATGTCGTAGCGACCATATCTTTTCCTGACGGAATGATAGACGTAAAAATAGTAATAAAGCCCGCAGCCATGACACTGCTTTGGCAAGCCGTCGACTCATACACTCCGCCGTTCTACAAAGGAAAGGCTTTGCCTACGGCAGATAGCGAGATAAAGGTAGTGGCCATGCCTGAGGTAAAAGTCGGGTCGTCTATGGTGGACCCGGCAAAGATGGTTTATAGCTGGAAAAAAGATTACAAGAACGACCAGGGCGCTTCCGGTTATGGAAAAAATTTCTTCACTTACTTGAGTGACTATCTCGAGGATTCTAACAGAGTTAGTGTCATGGCCTCAACCACCAACAACAGCCACTCTTCGGAGAAAGCCCTGACAATAGAAATATCTCAGCCCAAAATTATTTTTTATAAAAATGACCCTAGCCTGGGAACTTTCTGGGAAAAATCTATCTCAAACGGTTACCGAATACAAGGCAATGAAATCCTGCAAGCCGCCCCTTACTTTATATCACCGGGAGACATAAGAATCCCTATTTTGGTTTTTAACTGGTTGATCAACGACCAGATGGTTTCCGTTGACAGTCTAAATAAAAATTTGTTGCCGTTATCCGCCCCGTCCGGGACATCCGGAGCTGCAAGGGTAAAGCTTCAGATTAGCAACACTTATAAGATTTTTGAAAATTCCAGTAAAGAAATTAGCGTAAATTTTTAAAAACCTGTCCCGTACTAAATTTTTGATTAAGTAATGTTAAAATAAAGATGATTGTAAAATATAAAAATAAATTAGGATTAATAATGAAAAGTAAAATTTAGCACTGGGATGAAAAAAATTACAAAATATATTTTAATACTGTCGCTGATTATCTTGACTGGAGTATTCAGCTTTGGGCTGAAAGTATCTGCCGATGGGGTCTGTATGGTTGATGGTAAACCGACTACCGACCCCGTAGAGAGCTGTCCTGGGGTTTGGAGAGTAACGAAAAATGGCTGGTGCTGGAAAGATGGAGAAATAATTAGCTCAATTGAGAGCTCGTCGGAATGTACCGCTGGCGGTCAAGTATGGCAAGCCATAGGTAGCGCTGTTCCGCCACCGCCCGCAGGACCAACACCCCCGGGATCAACACCCCCGGCGACGTCCACTGACCCACTTGGAACTTGCAGACAAGGGACAGCGGGTCAACCTGTTCAAAATATTACCAAAAAAGATTGTGACGAGAAAGGAGAAGAGTGGATATGGATTTCATATTATCATTTCTTGGCCCCCCTTCCTTGCACCGGCAACACTCCCGGTTGTAATGGAAAATTACAGGTAACTTTCGACCCCACGCAGGAAAACAATATAGGCGCTTATCTGAACATGATGATAACGGTTTTTATAGGAATTTGTTCTGTTTTGGCTGTAATAATGATAGTAATAGGAGGGATAGAGTATATGACTAGTGAGTTGCCAGGAAACAAAGAGCATGGAAAACACAGAATACTTAGCGCTATATTCGGCCTCGTTCTGGCGCTTGCGTCCTGGACGATACTTAATGAGATAAACTCAGACTTGTTGAAAGCTGACTTAAAAACTTTAACTCAGGCCGAAGTAAGGGTAATGCTTGAAACAGAAATTCCAGCAGATGCGGTGATGAGCGATGACGCCGTTGCTCCTGGGACTGTAGCTCCTCTTTGTCCGGAAGGGATAGTGCCTACCGCAGCCGGAATTCCTGCTTGCAAAAGAATTGCGAACAAGTTTGATGAGATGATAGCCGCTGCGAGGGTGGCAAACCAAAATATCTCGGGGAGTGGATATCGCTCGCCAGAAAGACAGAAAGAGCTTAGAAAAAAGTATTGTGAAGGAAATTTTACAGACCAGAGTGCTCCATGCGATCCGCCAACTGCGCTGCCGGGTTATTCAAACCATAATAACGGCTTAGCTTTTGACTTACGATGTGATGGACAACAAATAAGGTCAACTGACAATGCTTGCTTTAAATGGTTAATCTCCAATGCTTCCGCGTACGGACTTTTTAACCTGCCATCGGAGCCCTGGCATTGGTCAACTGATGGCCATTAAAAATATTTATGTCAAAAAGAAACTTTATACTTTTAATAATAACTCTCTTCCTCGCGCTTATAATATTTTTCGGTTTTTTATACTTTAGCGCTGACAAAAACCCTGCCCCCGGGGACACGGAAGGAACAAACTTTTTATCCCAATTCAATCCTTTTGGTAGCGGAGGGACAAAACCCACGAACACTCCGCCTCCTCCTGTGGATGTTTCCGGGTACCAGCCTGCCCCGATCCCGGACATGACAGCAAGATTAAAAAAAGTTTCGAGCATGCCTGTGGCCGGTTTCACTGTTTACTCGAAAGAAAGGCTGGTGGACGTACCTGTCCCTACTCCGGTTACGCTCGAACCCACACCTGAAGATAGTGAGACTACAGAAAAAACAACACCCAAGGTTCAAAAGCCAACTCCGCCTTTAACCGAGTTCGCCCCCACCCTTAGATACGCAGCCCGGGTAGATGGGAACATTTACCAAACTTTTGCTGATAAAATAGAAGAAAGGCGATTTTCAACTACGGTAATCCCAAAAATTTATGAAGCGTTATTCGGGAGCAAGGGGGAATCGGTGGTTCTCCGGTACCTGGCAGAAGACGGCAAAACCGTTGCAACTTTCATAGGCCGCCTTCCGAAAGAAATATTGGCGGGTGACACGACAGAGGATAATGAGTTGAAAGGCTTTTTTCTTCCGGAAGACATAAAAGATGTGAGTATGTCTACAGACGGGTCGAGTTTGTTTTACTTATTTAATGTTGGAGAAAACGCGGTAGGCGCAACGTTAAATTTTGCAACAAACAAGAAAACCCAAATATTTACTTCGCCTTTTACGGAATGGCTTTCAACTTTCCCTAACGGTAAAACAATAACCCTAACCACCAAGCCGGCTTCTATCGTTCCCGGATACATGTACACGGTTAACAACAGCGGCAAAAGCTTAATGGCCCAAGCCCTTGGAGAAATAAACGGCCTTACTACTCTTGCCAGCCCGAGCGGACAATTCATTCTATACGCGGACAGTAATCTTTCGCTGAATGCCGAGCGCACGGATACAAGAACTTCCGGCCCCATAGGAGTAAAAACTTTGCCCGAAAAGTGTGTTTGGGGAAGTGTAAGTGATGTAGTTTATTGTTCTGTTCCAAAAAATATTCCGGCGGGAGAATACCCGGATTCCTGGTATCAGGGAGAGGCATCGTTCTCGGACCAAATTTGGAGAATTGATATTACCACAGGCAACGCTACTATGGTTGCCGACCTCAGCTCGATTGAGGACGGAGAGGACATCGATGGTATAAAACTTGCACTAGATAAGGACGAGACTTTCCTATTTTTCGTGAATAAAAAAGATTCGTTCCTTTGGGAATTGCAGTTAAAATAGTTAACGGGATTAAACGGTTCCTATATATTTTATTACTACCCGGCGGGAGCGCCCGGTGCCGACAGATTCGGTTTTTAGATCTTGCGCTTCGGACAAAAACTCGTGGACAATCCTCCGCTCAAAAGCAGACATGGGGTCCACTTCAATATTTGATTTAAAGTATCGCGCCCTTTCCGACATCATGTGCGCTACGGCACGGATGTTGTCTATGTGCTTTTTTTGAAAGCCGTTTATGTCCACAAGAACGCCAGGGTTAAGCTGTGCTCCGCCCATTCCGGCTGCTTTGGCCTCCATAATACGGTGAATCAGGTGATTTAAGGCATGGAGGCCTTCCCCGTCATTTGAAACAAAAAAGTGTGGTTCGCTTACTTGTACGGAAATCCAAATATTTTTCGGAGTATCTTCAATAACAGAAATTTCACCTATATTGACGTTGGTTTTTCCGATAAGCTCCTTGATTAAGTTTTGAATTTCTTCTCTGTTCATTTTTTTGTTATAGCCTCGAGCCTTATTCAATTACCAGGGTAGGAAACTCTTTTTTCTTAACGTATATCTGCTGTCCCACCATGAACAAATTACTTGTAATCCAATACAAGGCTACGGCTCCGGAAATGCTGTAAGCTATAAAAGCTATCAGGAAAGGAAAGACATACTTCATCTGCATATTCATGCTTTTGGCAAAACTATCCTGGAAAGAAGAGCCCGTGTCGGAGGTTTTCGCTGGCTTTGGCATGAAATGCGCCTGTAAATATTGGGAAAATCCGGCCAATATAGCCAATATCAAACTTTTCTGACTTATGTCCAGGATTCCGAGGAACATCATGTTCATATTCTCCGGAGCGTACACAAAAGAATACAACAGTCCGCTCTCAAAATTTATTCCTTTGTAAAAAACATAGTACAACGCAAAAATAATAGGGATTTGGATTAAAACAAGAAGGCATCCGGAAAAAGGGTTGGTTTTGTGCTGCTTATAGAGTTCAAAAGTGAGTCGGGCCTGTTCTTCCTTGCTCGCCCCGCTATTCTTTATTTTATTCAGCTCAGGCGACAGAATGTTCATTTGCGCCTGGCTTTCAATAGATTTTTGGGACAAAGGGTATAGTATAATCTTAACAAGAATGGTTAAAATTATAACTGCGAGCCCAATGTCTCCGCCGGGAATGACCGAAACCAAAAAAGCGAGCGCATTTAAGAGCGGCTGATACAAAACAGTGTTCCAAATATTAGTAATCATATTTTAATCTTACCCCGAAGTAAAATTTTTAGCAAAATTTACTACGGGGCAGGTATTAAAATAATACTACTTAATTTAACGGATCCATGTGGTTTTTTTGCCAGGGATGGCAACGAAATATCCGTAAAATACCCAGGTATACTCCTTTTATGCTTCCGTATTTTTGGATGGCTTGTTTAGTATATTCGGAACAGGACGGATAAAAAACACAGCTGGGTTTTTTAAAAACAGAGATGTTGTTTTGGTAAAAATTAATTAAATTTTGCAAGAATACTCTTAATTTCATTTTCAAGCAGGAGAGCGTTATCTTGGTATTTTTTGAAAACAAGAACCCCGGAAACACCATCCGGAAAATCGTTAATGTATTTTTTTAATATATTATAGCCCAAACGTCTCAATGAGTTTCTTTTAACGGCAAGCCGGGCAACGCTTTTTGGGACAATAAACGAAATTTCCTTTTTACCCGCGCTAATCAATACCCACTTAAAAGTAAGGTTTGGGGAGCTAAAAACCCTACCTTCCTTAAAGATTTTTTCTACGGCTTTTGTGCCTGCTCTATTTTTTTTAGGAAGCATATTAAAAACGCTAAACAGACAATTTTTTGCGTCCTTTTCGTCGTCTTCGGGCGAGAACCTTTGTTCCTGTCTTTGTTCTTGATCTGACTAGAAATCCGTGAGATCGGGCTCTTTTTCTCTTTTTTGGTTGATATGTAAATGACATGTAATGAGTCTACAATATTCCCTTGAATAAATCAAACACGCAAAAGAACGCGGTGACGGAGTTTTGCACATCTTATCAACACAGTTAATAAGTTTTTCAAGGTGCTATCCGGTTGATAAATAGTATAATACGAAACTATGAATACAAAACAGTTGTGGAAAACCTGCCTGGAAGAGATAGAGACGGGAATATCAAAGGCAAATTTTAGCACATGGTTCAAAAACACCTCTATTGTAAAGGAAGACACCGGAATTATATATATTGGAGTCCCAAACGAGTTCGTTCGGGACTGGTTAATGAACAAATACCATAAACTCATTACAAAGACCATCGCGGATGCTTATGAAAACATGCGCGCGGTAGAGTACACCATTACCAAGATAGAAACAAACAAGCAGGAAATCCCGGTGCTCGGCGAAGTTTTGGAAAAAGAACTTCCTTTAAAGGATTTATATATAAACCCGGAGGACAACCTGAACCCGCGCTACCATTTCAACTCTTTTATAGTGGGAACGTTTAACGAGCTGGCTTATGCCGCCTCTCAGGCCATAATAGAATCTCCAGGAACCAAGTACAATCCTTTTTTCATCTACGGCGGAACGGGGTTGGGAAAAACCCATATGATTCAAGCCGTAGGGAACTCTGTAAAAGAGAAGTACCCTAATAAAAAAGTGCATTATATGACCCTGGAGAAGTTCGCGACTGACTTCATAAACTCCCTGCAAAATAATAAGGCAAACTCCTTCAAGGAAAAATACCGCAAGTACGACCTTTTAATAATAGATGATATACAATTCATCGGTAAAATGGAAAAAATACAGGAAGAGTTGTTTCACACCTTCAATACCTTCCACGAAAACAGCAAGCAAATAATTTTTTCCTCCGACAAGCACCCGAACTACATTCCGGAGCTGGCGGATCGCCTGAAATCCCGCTTTGCGGCCGGCATGATTGTGGACATATCGGAGCCAGAATACGAATCCCGACTGGCGATACTAAAGGTAAAGCTGGAAGAGCAGAATATCGACCTGGAGCAGGAGGTTTTAGAGTATGTGGCAAGCGCCGTACAAGGAAACATCCGGGAGCTTGAGGGTTGTTTGAATTTGATTGTCATGCAATATCGCCTGAAAAATAAGCCTCTTGCGCTCCTCGAAGTAAAAAATCTCCTTAAAAACAACATGAAGCCGAAGAAAAACATGGCCATCAAGGACGTAGTGAAAATAGTGAGTGAATATTATAAATTGGAAGAGGCTTCTGTATATGAAAAAACAAGAAAAAAAGAAATTGTCAAAGCCCGCCAAGTAGTGATGTACCTACTTCGAGAGGATTTTAATGTTTCGTATCCACTCATTGGTCAAAAACTCGGAGGAAAGGACCACACCACTGTAATACACTCCTGTTTAAAAATAAAAATGGATTTAAAAAACGACCCACAGCTGTTACAGGAGCTTGAGCAAATAAGAATAATGTTCAAATAGGTGTTAATAAGTATCTGAGAAATATTCTTTTGCGCTGTTGATAAAAAAGAATAAGTTGTGGTTTAAAATTAAAAAAAATTAACCGGGAAAAAATACAGGAAGTTGCCAAGTTTTAAATACAAAAATAAATACAAAAATACCTTATAAAACATAACCAAAATAAATTATCCACTTATCAACACAACTAATATTACTAATAATTTATATATAAAAGATATAAACAAACACATGAAACTAGAATGCTCTGTTGAAAAATTAAAAACCGCCGTTTCACAAACAGAAAGAATAACCGGGAAAAACCTAACTCTCCCTATTTTAAATTCAATATTACTTACTGCTTCCGGAAAGTCTTTAAAACTAAGAGCCACCAATTTAAGCCTTGGGGTGGAGATTGAAGTATCCGCAAAAATAGAAAAAGAAGGGACACTCGCTGTTTCTGGGGCCATACTTAATGCTGTTTTTTCAAATGTTTCTATAGGGGATAATGTGGTTTTGGAAGACAAAGATGGAAATCTTTTGGTTAAAACTAGAAAAAGCCAAATAAAACTTAAAAGTAACCCCCACGAAGACTTTCCAACAATACCGCGGGTGGCTGGAAAAAGTTTTGGAATAGACTCAAAAAAATTCACTGAGGGGATAAAGGGTGTTTACTACGCTTCGTCTGTATCTGACATAAAACCTGAAATATCAAGTGTTTTTATATACACAAAAGACGAAAATTTAATTTTTGTATCTACCGACTCCTTCAGGCTTGCGGAAAAAAAAGTAAAAGTTAAAGGTCTTGAAGAAATACCGGGGATATTGATACCATTTAAAAATATCTCGGAGATATTGCGGGTTTTCGGGGAGTTCAACGGAGCCATAGAGGTTTGTTTCAATAAAAATCAAATTTCTTTCTCTTCGGAAAATATTTACCTTACCTCCAGGATAATTGACGGTATTTTCCCGGACTACCGCCAAATCATTCCTAAAGACTTTAACACCGAAGCGGTTCTTTTGAAGCAAGACCTATTAAATGCTCTGAAGCTTTCAAATGTTTTCTCCGATAAATTTAACCAGGTAAACCTTAAAGTTGTGCCGAAAGAAAAAATTTTCGAGCTCTCCTCTGCAAATAACGACATAGGGGAAAACAAAACGTACCTTGATGCGGTCATGGGGGGGGAGGAGGCCGAACTGTCTTTTAATTACAAGTATTTTTTGGACTGTTTCCAGTCACTTTTTACAGATAGTGTTTCCATAAAACTCTCCGGGCATTCCAGGCCAATAGTCATATCTCCGGCCTCCGATCCGTCGTTTACTTATCTTATAATGCCCATGAACAGGTAAAACTTGTCCCGTACTAAATTTTTGAGAAGATACATGACCACCATTATTAACAATTTAAAATTTTAGTACCGGGATGATTGAGATTAAAGACTTACTCGGCAGATTTAACAACATTCTCCTGTCGGGAGGAGAAGAGAGGGAGGCAGTAAGAAAAGTTATTTCCGAGGTTATAAATATAGAGG
>DATDXF010000020.1:0-38860 GCA_036517215.1 Minisyncoccota bacterium
CCGCCGACGCCCCTGCGCCGCCACAGAAATGGAAGACGCCAGCGAAAAAACAACCAGAAGAGCAATGAAAAACCGAGTACGCAAGACATCCTCCTTTGGCCGCTCCTTTCGGGAGCGAACCTGTTGTGACTGCTGTTGGAAAACTTGCCAATCACGTGTTCACGCGAACACGCAACAAAAATTAACATTGTGAAAGAACTGCAAACAGCACTGGAAGGAACTAACTATCCAGTCCTTAGACGTATACCATAAAATGATGGAAAAAGCAAATTTTGGGGATTTCGTGGGGATATCTTAATAAACATTCAATATATAAGGGTTTTTGGGGGCATTTTCCCTCCCTTGCCAGTTGCACTTCCATAGACATTGTGGTAGTATTCTCCGGTAAGAGTCCTGCGCAACAGGGCTTTATTTTTTACCAAAATTAACGAAAATAAACATGTTAGATCTAAAAACATTCAAATCGGCACTGGAACAGCTGGAAGAAGAAAGGAAAATACCGAAGGCGAAAATACTAGAAGCCATAGAGCAGGCAATGGCAGCGGCCTACAAGAAAGACTACGGTAAAAAAGGGCAGATAATCCGCGCAAAATTTGACCTAGACACCGGCAAGACGGACTTTTTCCAGGTAAAAATTGTGGTAGATGAAAGCATCGCCATTTTGGAAGATGACAAGAAGCACCAGGGGGAACACGCGCCTGCCCGCAATACTTTCGGCATAGCTGATGCAGGCGGGGAATATTCGGTAAAAGACGAGGGAGATGAACGCGTGCATTTTAACAGCGAGCACCACATGCTCCTCGAAGATGCGAAAAAAATAAAAAAGGGAGTCGAGCTGAACGATGAAATAATTTTTCCGCTAGAAGCCAAAGACGATTACGGGCGCATAGCCGCTCAGACCGCCAAGCAGGTCATCATCCAAAAAATACGCGAAGCGGAACGCACCTCCATAATAGACGAATACGGAACCAAGGAAGGAGAAATCATTTCCGGCGTGGTGCAGAAAGTTGAGCGCGGCAATGTCTATGTGGACTTCAACCGCGCGACTGGAATTTTGCCAGCGGAAGAACAAATTCCCGGGGAATACTGGGAGCGCGGCCGCAGAGTGCGCGCATACCTATACAGCGTAGAGGACACGCCGCGGGGTATTAACTTGCGCTTGTCCCGCACGCATCCGAAATTCATAGAGAAACTTTTCGAGATGGAAGCTCCAGAAATAGAATCCGGCGTGGTGGAGATAAAATCAGTTGCGAGAGAAGCTGGCGCGCGTTCAAAAATCGCGGTACATTCAAACGACGAGCACATCGATGCTGTTGGTTCTTGCGTCGGACAAAAAGGAACCCGGGTAAACACTATTACCCAGGAGCTCTCCGGAGAAAAAATTGATATAATCCCATGGAGTGAGAACCCGTCGCAATTTGTTTCGAACTCCTTGTCCCCGGCAAAAGTTATTTCCATTGACATAGACGACAAAGAACATAAGGCTACGGTGGAAGTCGCCGACGACCAGCTTTCGCTCGCTATCGGCAAAGGAGGACAAAATGTACGCTTGGCCGCAAAACTTACCGGCTGGAGGATAGATATAAAGGGAAATGGCACAGAAGTGGCTTCCACGAACGGCCTGCCTCCTGCCCGCGCAGGCGGGGAGCAGACAGAAGAGAATGTTGAGGTAAAAGAATAAAGGTAAATTAAAAAATTATTAATTAAAATAATGAACGTAGTGAATGTATTTTAAGTAACCCTGTTAAATAATTTTTGTTAAAAAATTAAAATCTGAAGGATTTTATTTAACAGGGTAAAGATTTTTATACTCACCCCGTTCGTTAAAAATCATTTATGAATCAATTTTTATTGTTTGCGGTTGTGGGCGGAGTTGTAGCTATTGTTTACGGTCTCATCCTGGCTAAGTCCATATTAAAAAAGAGCGCGGGCAACGAGCGCATGCAGGAAATTGCAAAAGCGATACAGGAAGGCGCCGGAGCTTATTTGAACAAACAATATAAAACTATCGGCATGATTGCTGTGGTTCTTTTTTTCGTCATAGGTTTCGTTCCGAAACTCGGCTGGACTATGGCTTTCGGATTTTTAGTCGGCGCAGTCTTTTCCGCGCTGGCGGGGTACATAGGAATGAATGTGTCGGTCAGAGCGAACGTGAGGACCACGGAAGCGGCCCGAAACGGAATAGACAGCGCTCTTTCCCTCGCGTTTAAAGGAGGCACGGTTACCGGACTTTTGGTGGTAGGCCTTGCCCTTCTCGGCGTAACTTTATTTTATGCAATAACCAAAGACATCACCGCCTTGGTCGGGCTCGGCTTTGGGGCTTCTCTTATATCCGTATTCGCCCGGCTTGGCGGAGGAATTTTTACCAAAGCTGCGGACGTTGGTGCTGACCTGGTCGGCAAACTTGAGGCCGGAATCCCGGAAGACGACCCTAGAAATCCCGGAGTCATCGCGGACAATGTCGGGGACAACGTCGGAGACTGTGCAGGCATGGCTGCCGACCTTTTCGAAACTTACGCAGTTACCTCCGTCGCTACAATGCTTTTGGGCTCGCTTCTTTTCGCCGGATTTGAAAACGCCGTTCTTTACCCTCTCGTCATAGGAAGTATGGCTATATTCGCATCTATAATCGGCACATGGTTCGTCCGCCTGCCTGCGCAGGCAGGTCTGGGTAAAACCCCAAATATAATGGGGGCCTTGTACAAAGGACTTATCGCTTCCGGCTTGATTGCGGCCGCGGCATTTTACCCCGTCACGAAATTGCTCATGAGCGGAAACGGAAAATACTCGGTAATGGATTTGTTTATTTGTTCCATTGTCGGCCTTGTCGTCACCGGCGCCTTGGTGGTCATAACTGAATATTTCACTTCCACAAAATACGCTCCCGTAAAATCAATCGCTCTTGCATCGGTCTCCGGCCACGGCACGAACGTCATCCAAGGCTTGGCTATTTCAATGAAGGCTACCGCCATGCCGCTGTTCACTATTGTTCTCGGAATATTGGTCAGCTATTATTATGGCGGTCTTTATGGAATCGCGGTGGCTGCGATGTCCATGCTTTCAATGACTGGAATTATTGTGGCCATAGACGCGTACGGACCTATCACTGATAACGCCGGAGGCATCGCTGAAATGGCGGAGCTTCCGAAAGAAGTCCGTGATGTCACTGATCCGCTTGATGCCGTGGGAAACACCACAAAAGCGGTTACCAAGGGCTATGCTATCGGCTCTGCAGGATTGGCAGCTCTAGTGCTATTTGCCTCTTATACCGAAGAAATCGCCAAGGCCGGAAAAAGTATATCTTTTGATTTGAGCAACCCTTACGTAATCATCGGATTGTTCTTGGGAGGACTACTCCCCTATTATTTCGGAGCGCTTTGCATGGAAGCTGTAGGAAAAACCGCGGGTAAAGTTGTGGAAGAAATCCGCAGGCAGTTCCGGGAAATAAAAGGAATCATGGAAGGCACCGCAAAGCCGGACTACGCGAAAGCGGTTTCAATAATCACGGGGGCCGCAATCAAGCAAATGATTTTACCTGCCCTCATCCCGGTTCTTGCCCCCATCTTGGTAATTATGGTATTCGGAGTGGATAAAGGTTTCGTGGTTCTTGGGGGCCTCTTGGTGGGCTCAATTGTTACCGGACTCTTCGTCGCAATTTCCATGACTTCCGGCGGAGGAGCTTGGGATAACGCCAAAAAGCATATAGAACAAGGCAACCACGGAGGCAAAGGCAGCGATGCCCACAAGGCAGCGGTAACCGGAGATACCGTAGGAGACCCTTATAAAGATACGGCCGGCCCAGCAATAAACCCAATGATAAAAATTCTCAACATTGTCGCGTTACTTTTGGTGGCTTTCTTGGTATAATACGAATGGAACATGGGGTTCCGTCTTATTATTAACTTATTAAAATAATTTATGAAGAAATACATAGCTTTGTTTGCTGTTTTGTTGATGATGTTTTTTGTGGGAAATAATTTTGCGCTCGGGAGAGATGGGGCCGACGACTCGTCTGATGACAACGCAAAAATTGAAACCTCCGACGATGATAATGTTTCTGGCTCAGATTCGGACGGAGATGACGACGATATTTCAGGAAAGGAAGATGATGATGACAATGACGGCATCGACGATTCTAAAGATGACGACGATGATAACGACGGGGTTTTGGATGATAGCGACTCTAAACCGCTTGATCACGACGATGACGGTATAGAGGATTCGAAAGATGATGATGATGACAATGACGGAATTTTGGATTTAAAAGATTTAAAACTGTTTGACCGGGACAACGACGGAATAAAAGATAGTGTAGATAAAGACGCAAAAAAAGCGAGGGAAACTTTAAAAAAGGAATTTGAAGTTAAAAGAGAGGCGCTGAAAAAAGAAATAGAGGCAAAGAGAGAAGCTGCGAAGTTGAAAATGGAAGCGCTGAAAGAAACTCTAAAGACAGAAAAGGACGCTATCAAAGCAAAAATAAAAGAGGCTAGGATTGTTGGCAGGGAAAAAGCTTTGGAGAGATTTGATGGAGCCGTAGAGAGAATAGGTGCCCTTAAAGACAAAATAGCCGAGAGAATGGCTGCCTTGAAGCTAAAAGGAGTAGACATTGCGGCTGCCGAGAAATTCCTGGAAACTGCCCAGACAAAACTGGATGCGGCTAAAGAAAAAACAGTGGAAATAAACGCCCTGCTCGCCGCTTCAATCGATGAGCTGACCTTGGAAAATAAAACAAAACTAAGGACTATGGCTAAAGAAATACAGACCATGGTTAAAGAAGCTCATGGCGCGCTCAAGGATGCAGTGAAGGCTTTGAAGGAATCCTTAAAAGTCAGGCTGGACGCTGCGAAGAGCGCGAATGATGGAGTAAAAACAGAAGACTAAATTTGCGAGTATTATAAATTTTAATTAAAAAATCATATGGAACCAGACAAAAAATCAAACGGGCCCCTCATCGGATTGATAGTAATAATTATTATCCTTGTTCTTGGCGGAGTATATATGTGGCAGTCAAATAAAGGAGCCGTAGACACCACTCCCGCCCCCGCCGGAGATGTTTCCCCAGCAGACTCCGCAGACCTGGACGCTTTGGATAAAGACCTTGATTCAGCGAATATTGACGTAGGAGCGAACGCCGTAAATAGCGTACAATAGGAATAAATATTCTTAAAAAACAAAAATACCCAGCCGCGTTCACGCGACAGGGTATTTTTGACAAAAAACGCAAATAAATATAGACTGAGAATCTACTTGTCCCGTACTAAATTTTTGATTACGGGACATAACGATAAAAGATTATTATTAAAATTTTAGTACCGGGATGAAAATAACAGTAAAAAAGTTGCCGAAAAGCGAGGTGGAAATAGAGGGAGAGCTCGAAGCCGAAATATTCGAATTTTATTTTGCCAAAGCGCTGAAAAAAATCGGAGGTACTCTAAAGCTGGACGGCTTCCGCCAGGGTAAAATACCGGAAAGCGTATTGCTTTCCAAGGTTCCGGAAACTAGCATCCTTGAAGAGATGGCAGAAATGGCGCTCGGTGAATATTATCCCAAGATGCTGGAGGAGGAGAAAATAGACGCGATAAGCCGACCGGAAATTTCCATCACCAAGCTGGCGCGCAAAAACCCTCTCGGATTTAAGATAAAAACAGCCGTGCTACCCGAAATCAAACTTCCGGAATACAAAGCCATCGCCAAGAAAATACTCTCAAAAATCACCGACGCGGAAAAAAACATCGTGGTTTCGGATGAAGATATGGAAAAAACTATAATGGACATCCGGAAATCCAGGGCTCCAAAAGTCCACATTGCGGAACACGAACACAAAGAGGGGGACATCCACCCGGAACCTGAGCTGCCGGAATTTAACGATGAGTTCGTGCAGGCGCTAGGGCCTTTCAAAGACGTGGAAGATTTCAAGGCAAAACTCAAGGAAAATATAAAATTGGAAAAAGAAAACCATCAGAAAGAAACCACCAGATTAAAGATAATCGAAGACATCGTGGAAAAAAGCGAGATCGACCTGCCGGAACTATTGGTAGAGATAGAGCTCGATAAAATCCTGTACCGCATGGAATCCGACATCACTCAAATGGGGCTTAAGTTTGAAGACTATCTGAAACACCTTAATAAAACCAAGGAAGATTTGCGCAAAGAATTCCGCACCGACGCCGAGAAAAAAGCCAAGCTGGCTCTTATCCTAAACGAGATTTCCAAGGTGGAAAAAATACTGGCGGACGAGGAGCAAGTCGCAAAAGAAGTAGCCGCAATCCTGGAACAATACAAAGAAGCTGACCCGGAAAGAGCCCGCATGCACGCGGAGCAGGTGCTTACCAACGAGCGTATCTTCCAGTTTTTGGAAGGCCAATAGTTACAAACCCAAAACATCACAGAGTAAAGCCATACGCACATAAAGGCCGTTTTGAGCTTGCCTAAAATAAGCCGCACGGGGGTCAGCGTCAACTTCCGACTCAATTTCATTTACTCTTGGAAGCGCGTGCATCACCCTGGCCTCCGTTTTCATCATTTTCAAATGATCTTTTTTGAATATGAAAAGGTCTTTTACTTTTTCGTAGTCTTCGGGAGAGACAAAGCGCTCTTTTTGCACGCGAGTCATGTAAAGAATATCAAGCTCGGGTAATTTTTCTTCCAAGCTTCTTAGCTCTTCAAATACTACTCCGCCTGCCTGTAATTCTTTTATAAATTCTCTTGGAAGTTCCAATTCTTTCGGAGAAATAAAATAAAATTTATTTCCTTCATACAACCTTAAAAAAGGAACCAGGGATTTAAGTGTTCTGCTGTTTAGTAAATCTCCGCCGAACCCGATATTTAAATTATTAAGCCGGCCATGTTCTTTTTTAATCGTATAAAGATCGAGTAGCCCCTGGGTCGGATGCTGATTGGCTCCGTCTCCTGCGTTAATTAGCGGTTTTGTCGCGACCTTGGCCGCTTTTTCCGGAGCCCCGGCGACAGGATGGCGAATAACTATAATATCCGCGTAGCAATTTAACATACGAGTAGTATCTTCTATGGTTTCACCTTTATGGGCTGACGAATTTTCCATGGCGTTTTCGGCGGAAATTACCCTCGCGCCCAGTTTAAGAGCAGCCGTCTCAAAAGAAAGCCGCGTTCGGGTGGATGGTTCAAAAAAAATACACGCTACTATTTTATTTTTTAACGTTTCTACAACACGACCCTTTTTGCACTGCTCTTCCATGTCTCCCGCGCTGGTTAAAATATATTCTATTTCACTTTTTATAAATTGGCTAGCATTAATAATATTTTTCATAAATTTTCAATTACGCTTATAAATATTCTTTGTACGACCTAATTTCTAATTTATCTATCGGGTAATGGTAAAGTGCTTTGATAAACGCGCGCGCCAGATGCAGGTCGGTAAAAAGCGGTATCTGGTTGTCCACCGTGGCTCTACGTATGCGGAAGCCGTCTGTTATCACGTGCCCGACTTCTCCCTTAGCCTCGGAAATCTCCGCTTTGCTTAAATTTACCACAAAAGCCACTTTTTTATTTTCTATAATATCAAGAACATTCGGCGACTGCTGGTAAGCTTTGCGAACCGCGCTGCATTTTATGTTTTGTTTATCCAGGAATTGAGCAGTGGTGTCCGTGGCAAAAATAGTATACCCGAGCTCAATCAATATATTTGCGGTATCCAGGAATTTTGCCTTATTAACCTCTCCACCCAGAGAAAGCAGGACGTTTTTATTTTTGAAATCAAACCTATTGGTGCTCAAAATTGATTTTAAAAGAGCATCATCATAATCCTTACCGAAACACGCCGCTTCGCCGGTAGACGCCATTTCCACCCGGAGAACCGGATCAGCCCCGAGCAGACGGCCGAAGGAGAATTGCGGAGACTTTACCACCACGCTCTTGGGATAAATAAAATTATGGTTTTTGGCTTTGCCCATAAAACTGTCCACCGCTATCTCCGGAAAATTGGCGTCCATGGCTTTCGACAGCATCGGGAATGTGCGGCTGGCCCTTAAGTTAACCTCTATAACATAGGGAATATTGTATTTGACCAAAAACTGTATGTTGAATGGCCCGGTAATAGAAAGCTCCTTTGCTATTTTTTTTGAAATCTCCCTTAGTTGGAACTCGGTCGAAGCGTAAACCCTTTGCGTGGGATACACGATAGTAGCGTCTCCGGAATGCACTCCGGCGTTTTCCACGTGCTCGGAAATACCATAAATCATCACCTCTCCTTTTTGCGCAACTCCGTCAAACTCGAGTTCTTTGGCATTTTCCACGTATTTGGAAATGGTAACCGGGTACTCCGGGGAGAGGACAGCTGCCTTGTTTATGAAATTTAATAATTGTTTTTTATTGTAACAAACTCTCATGGCCGCGCCGGAAAGAACATAGGAAGGGCGCACTAGAACGGGAAAACCTTCGGTGTCGGTAAATTTTTCGGCATCTTTCATGGAAATAAAGCTTTGCCATTTCGGCTGCAAGATATTCAGCTTGTCGAGCATGGCAGAGAAAGCATTGCGGTCTTCGGCCCGGTCAATATCTCGGGCGTTTGTGCCTAAAATATTAAAATTCGCCTCGGAAAGTTGTTTCGCCAGGTTGTTTGGGCGCTGCCCCCCTACTGAGATTATGAGTCCGCCCGCTTTTTCGAATTCGAAGATATCCGCAACCGTTTCAAAAGACAGATTCTCGAAATACAGCCGGTCGGACATATCGTAATCGGTGGAAACAGTTTCCGGATTGCAGTTTATTATAATTGATTGTTTCTTGTGTTTCTTTAAAGCCATGGCCGCGTGCACCGAGGACCAGTCGAACTCAACACTAGAACCTATGTGGTAAGGACCGCTACCCAAAACAGCTATCGCGTTTCCTCCGAGCGGATCCACGTCATTGTGCGCTCCATGATATGTGAGATATAAGTAATTTGTCTTAGCCGGCACTTCCCCCGCCAAAGTATCGATTGCAAAAATGCATGGCATTATTTTCTGCTTTTTGCGCAGGATGCGTATTTGCATTTCTGTTTTTCCGCAAAGGCCGCCGATTTTTTTATCCGAAAAGCCAGCCTGTTTCAGCGCGAGCATATTTTCCCGGCTCAATGATTTATTTTTCAAAAAGCTTTTCTCTGTGTTTACTATATTCTCTATCCTGTGCAAAAACCACAGGTCTATTCCGGTAATTTTGCGTATTTTCTCTATGCTGATTCCTTTTTTTATGCTCTCGGCCACCGCGAAGATTCTCTTTGGAGTCGGCACGGAAAGAAAATTGTTAATCTCTCGCTTATCTTTGAATCCGTTATCGGTCAGACTCTCTACGCTGCCTGAAGTCATACGCACCGCCTTCTGTAGCGCCTCTTCAAAGCTACGGCCAATCGCCATTACCTCTCCGACCGATTTCATCGCGCTGCCGATGTGCTCTATCGCTCCGGAAAATTTCGCCAAATCCCATCTGGGCATTTTTACCACTACGTAGTCGAGGGCAGGCTCAAAGAAGCTTTGGGTAACTTTCGTGATTTTGTTTTCAATGGAAAGCAGGCTTCTGCCGAGCGCCAGCTTGGCCGCGACATAGGCAAGCGGGTAGCCAGTGGCCTTGGAGGCGAGGGCGCTAGAGCGGGACAACCGCGCGTTTACTTCAATCACAAAATAATCCAACTTCCCATTTTTAGGGCTTGGATTAAGCGCGTATTGCACATTGCATTCTCCCACAATTTTCAAACTCTCCACTATTTTTATACTTGCTTCCCGCAGGCCGTGATATTCCTCGTTATTTAGCGTCTGGCTGGGCGCCACTACGATAGAATCCCCAGTGTGAATGCCAAGAGGATCCAGGTTTTCCATGTTGCATACCGTAACCGTATTTCCGAATGCGTCTCTGACAACTTCGTATTCTATTTCCTTAAAGTGATGCAAATACTTTTCAATCAACACCTGCGGAGATACCGCAAGCGCACCCGTAACTATTTCTTGGAGCTCTTGTTCATTCCTAGCAACTCCGGATTTTTGGCCACCCAAGGCAAACGCTGCCCGGACCATCAAAGGAAAACCGATTCTCTCCGAGATTTTTTTCGCCTCCTTTAAATTTGTTGCACTGCCGGAGTCGGGAACAGGCACGTCGATGCTTCTTAAGTGTTCCGCAAACTTTTCACGGTCTTCGGTCAGTTCTATCGACGATATAGGACTTCCCAAAATTTCTACGTTGTATTTTTTAAACACTCCTTTCTCGAAAAGAGATAGCCCGCAATTGAGCGCGGTTTGCCCTCCGAAGGACAGCATTACCCCGTCTGGACGCTCTTTTTTTATAACTTTTTCCACGAAGTATTCGTTTACTGGGAGAAAATACACTTCGTCGGCCAGTGTTTTCGATGTCTGGAAAGTAGCTATGTTCGGATTCACCAAAATAACTTTGATTTTTTCTTCTTTGAGCGCCTTTATCGCCTGACTGCCGGAATAATCGAACTCGCCTGCTTCTCCGATTTTCAAAGCACCCGAGCCCAGAACTAATATTTTTTTCAGTTTTCTTTGGTTATTTTTATTCATTTTTAAATCTAAAAGCTGGCGTGCATGTTCGGAGGAGTATTCGCTACGACCAGAACGTGCTTGTTTTTCCAAGATAGAGGGCAAACGACGGAGAGCATGCACGCCAGCTTTTACCAAAAAGTAGTCGAATATCCAGTCGGTATCGAGCGGCCCGGGGGAACTTTCAGGATGAAATTGAACTGACATTATGGGCAAAGTTTTGTGGATTATGCCTTCGTTGGTGTTGTCGTTGGCATTCCTGAACCATTCCGTGAAACCGGGAGGGATGCGTTTAACCGCGAAACCGTGATTTTGCGTAGTTAAATAGCATTTCTGTGTTACTGTTTCCACCACTGGCTGGTTTTGGCTCCTGTGCCCGAATTTCATTTTGTAAGTGGTCCCCCCTAGGGCCAGGGTTAAAATCTGATTTCCAAGACAAATCCCCAACACGGGAATGTTTTTATGGATTATTTTTTTTACATTCTCAATTGTTGCTTTTACTTTCTCCGGGTTACCGGGGCCGTTTGAAATAACTACGGCCGAAAAAGCGAAGTCGAGCTTTGTCACATTCGTATCCCACGGCACAACTGCAACTTTAAACCCGCGCAGAGTGAGCCTGCGCACGATGTTTTGCTTTGCCCCGCAATCTATCACAATGAGAGTCTTCTCTCCATTCCCGAAAAACATAATTTCTTTTGTGCTGACTTCGGCTACCAAATTGCGCAAGTTTGGGTCTTCAAAAGTAATATTCTTATTGTCGGCTATTATTTTCCCCAGACTGACCCCTTCGCTTCGTAATTTTTGGGTAAGCATTCGGGTGTCTTTTATCTCTAGGGCCGGTATCCCCTCTTTTTTTAACCAATCTCCCAGAGTTTGGACTGATGCGTGGTGCGACGGAGTATCAATATAGCTGGAAACAATGAGCCCCGTAATTTGAATTTGTTTTGATTCCAAAAATTCCGGCATAGGCACTCCGTAGTTGCCCACCAAGGGATAAGTCAAAACCAAAATTTGCCCGCGGAAAGAAGGATCGGTAAAAGCTTCCGGGTAGCCCACCATCCCGGTCGCAAAGACAACCTCCCCTGAAACAGATTTGACCGCGCCGAAACTTACGCCCTCGAGCGTAGTGCCGTCTTTTAATATTAGTTTTGCTTGCCTGGGCTTCATTGGATTTCGTTTTTTAAAATTTTTCCTTTTATAATTGTCATTACCACACTTCCCGGAAAAGTTACTCCCTCAAAAGCAGACCAACCGCATTTTGTTTTTAAAACTTTTTTGTTGATTGTGGTCGGCTTATTTATGTTAATCACGGCAAAAGAACCTACGTAGCCCGGCTCAATCTTCCCATGCTTCTCTGGCAAAAACTCGTTTAGGAAATTCCCGGGATTGTAGGCGCAAACACGGGCAATTTCTTCCGGGGTAAAACCGTGTTCCTTTATCAGCCAGGTAACAAAAGGGCCGTATGTATCAAGTTCGGGCATGCCGGAAATTCCTTTTTCTTTGTCTTCTGTCGAATGCGGCGCATGGTCCGTGGCCAGATAATCGATTTTTCCGGCGCGCAAAGCCTCAATGAGGGCGAGGCGGTTTTCTTTGGTATGCCTAATTGGCGGATTAACCTGCAACATTTTTCTTTTCTCTCCGGTAATCATGCTTGTATCAAAATATAGGTGGTGCGGAGAAACTTCTATAGTCACATCCACTCCCTCTTTTTTCGCATCAAGGGACATTTGAACCCCGCGCGCAGTGGAGCAGTGGCAAATTTTCCCATGTAGCTCGTGTTTTTTTACAAGCGATAAAATAACATCCACCGCGATAGTTTCCGACATGTCCGGCCTCTGGTCTTCATGCGCGTGCTCTTTGACGTACTCTCTTAAAATCTTCGGGTCTTCACAATGAAAACTCACATACTCTCCCCTGTAGTGCGCAAGGCCGGCATCAAGGTCTTCGTAGGCGGAAAAAAATCTATGATTGGCAAATCCTGTACCGAGTACTGCTTTATATGGAACTTTTTTTGAAAGAGCCTTTGTGCCCTCTTCCATGAGAGCGTATGGTAAAACGGTTACCGCGCATTTTTTAGAAAGTTCTTTTTTGAGTTCGTAGCTTGCGTCGTCAATCGGAGGAACGGGATTGTTCGGCATTTCGGCGAAAGCCACAACTCCGCCGTTTATGGCCGCCTCTCCCGCGGTGGTAAAATCTTCTTTGTAGTCATCCCTGTGGGTCGTGTCTTCTCTCGCATGCACATGCAAGTCTATAAACCCGGGGAAAATTAACTCGTCGCCCAAGACCACGTCCGCGCTTCCGGTCGGTTCGCCGACGTTCGTTATCAAGCCGCTTAATATGTCTACCTCCACGCGGCCGCGTTTCTGCCCCTCCGTATTCACGATGTTCCCTTCTAGGGCGAGAATTTGTTTAGGCATATGATTTTGGCCTGACTCCTGCCAGCGCAGGCTGGGCGCAGGCAGGCAAAAAAATAACCCCGACAGGGGCTGTTTCGACAATAGAAATATGAAATGGGGAAATATAAAATGTTTGGGTCTGTTTGTTATTTGTCTTTGTATCCATTCCACACATTAGGTATGATAGTATCACTTTAGAAAATGTACGCAAGTGGAAAACTATTGCGTTAAATCCACGCTTGAAAAAATAAAAAATTGGATTATATGGATTACCATATATCAACAGCGTTCGGATAACATAAAAGTAAACTTTTGCGTTGCTCCTCTCTTGTTGATATAATGCTTGTATGTTAATACCAACCGTTATAGAAAAATCGCAATTCGGGGAACGAGCTTATGACATTTACTCGCGTCTTTTGAGGGAGCGCATCGTGTTTTTGGCCGGACCCATAGATGACAATGCCGCGAATATCGTTATCGCCCAGCTTCTTTTCCTTGAGTCGGAAGACGCCAAAAAGGATATTTACCTTTACATAAATTCCCCCGGCGGCTCAGTCACTTCTACTATGGCCATAGTGGACACCATGAACCACGTACGCCCGGATATTTCCACTTTCTGCGTCGGCCTGGCCGCTTCGGGCGCAGCCATAATCATGTCTTCGGGGAAAAAAGGAAAGAGGTATATTTTGCCAAACGCGGAAATAATGATCCACCAGCCTTTGGGTGGAGTGGAAGGACAGGCTACGGACATAGCGATAACAGCGAAACATATTTTAAAAACAAGAGACAACCTGAACAGGCTGCTCGCAAAAAACACCGGGAAGTCCCTCGCGCAGATAGAAAAAGACGTGGACAGGGACTTCTTTATGGATGCGGAAGAAGCTAAAAAGTACGGGATTGTGGACGAAATAGTCACCAAATCCAAGACTCCCGGCCCAAAACAGGAAAACTAGACCCGGTAGTGAGACTTTGCGATGCATCTTAGATGCACGCTTCCGCGTATCGCAAAGTTCTACTACGGGGTAGACATAATTCTCTCTTTCTGTTATACTAAATAAGTTGAATTTTACAAATTGATTTTACTTAATTTAGTCGGGTTCACAGGAATATCCATATATTATGAAGTTTCACGAGAAAAAGTTAGAGAGAAGTTTCCCGCGCAAAAGCTTGGCAAATAAAATCTTTAACAGGAAGGAATAGGTCCGCAAATATAGTGGCTTGTTCTTGTAAGCTTGGCATCAGAGCTTATGAGTCTAACAATAATAATCGCAATCGGAGTCGTAGCACTCCTTTTGGGCGTGGTAGTGGGATACTATCTGCGCTTGTTTATAGCGCTCGGCAAGAGGCGGTCTATCGAAATTGACATCAAGCAGATGATGGTTGGCGCGAAAGAAGAAGCGCAGAGAATAACCGAAGAAGCTAAAAAGAAATCGGAGGAAGTACTCGCGACCCTAAAAGAAGAGGAAAAGAAAAAAGAACAGGAATTCAGAGAAACCGAAAAAAGGCTCATAAAGAAAGATGAGTTTTTGGACGCGAGGCAGGTAGAAGTGGATAAAGAAGTTGAAAGCATCAAACTGAAAGTGGAAGAAGTCAAAAAAATCCAGGAACGAGTTTCAAAGGTAGAAGCCGAAAAGATAACCGAATTGGAGAGAGTAGCCAAGCTGACCGAAACCGAAGCCAAGGAAGAACTTTTGAAAGATGTCGAGAAAAAATACGAGGAAGACCTGGTAGTCAGAATACAAAAACTGGAGAATAGCAACGAAGAAAAACTGGATCGCCGAGCCAAAGACATCCTGTCCACTTCTATCCAGCGCCTAGCCTCCAGCACCGCGTCCGAGCTGATGACGACGGTAGTATCAATCCCAAACAACGAAATAAAGGGTAAAATTATCGGGAAAGAAGGCAGAAACATCCGCGCTTTTGAAAGAGCCGCGGGGGTGGAGATAATCGTGGACGATACTCCAGGCTCAATCGTCATTTCCTGCTTTGACCCTATCAGGAGGCAAGTCGCACGCCTTGCGCTTGAAAACCTTATTCTGGACGGACGCATCCAGCCGGCAAAAATAGAGGAGCTGGTGGAAAAAGCCAAGGAGGAAATAAACAAGATAATCAAAGAAAAAGGAGAACAGGCCGTCTACGAATGCGGCATATTCAACTTTGACCCTAGGATCGTTTCCATAATCGGAAGACTGTATTTCCGAACCAGCTATGGACAGAACGTCCTTCAGCACTCCACCGAAATGGCACACATTGCCGGCATGATAGCGGAGGAGCTCGGCGCGGATGTGGCCATAGCCAAAGCCGGAGCCCTGGTGCACGACATCGGAAAGGCTCTTGACCATGAAGTCCAGGGGACGCACGTGGAAATAGGAATGCGCATTCTGCAGAAATTCGGAGCCGACGAACGCATCGTCACCGCGATGAAGTCGCACCACGAGGAATACCCTTACGAGACGATTGAATCCATCATCGTGCAGACTGCAGACGCTATTTCTGGCGGACGCCCGGGCGCGCGCCGAGACTCTGTGGAAAATTACCTGAAGAGACTCCAGGAACTTGAGGCCTTGGTAAATAAATTCCCTGCCGTTGAAAAGTCATACGCTCTTCAGGCCGGACGCGAGATACGAATATTCGTCACCCCGGAAAAGATTTCCGACGCGGAAGCAAAGCTGATGGCCCGTGATATTGCTATTAAAATAGAACAAGAACTAAAATACCCGGGAGAAATCAAGGTTACTATGATCCGCGAAACACGCATCATAGAGTACGCGAGATAAAATCTAATAAACTTCCTGCTGATAACACTTTTCGCAGTAAACTATTTCGGGTCGGTCGGGAGAATATGATGTTTTAAATTCAATATCGCACTGCCCGCCGTGATGAGAATGTTTTTTATCGCACATGCATTTCCTTTGCCAAAATTTGTTTGGATTTCTGTTTAAAACTCTTTGATAATGCCTGCAATTAGGACACAGACGCGGCAACGGCAAATTTTTTAACTTATAAAATTGAAATTCAGGCTCCGTGATTCTAAAGGCGGTTGTGCACTGTTCCTTGCACTTCCCTTCATGTTCACAGCCGAGAATTTCTTGAATGATGTTGTCTGATACGTATTTTATGTCGTCCGGTATATTTTTTGAAACAATGCTTATTTTATAATTCCTGTCTTTCGGTTCTTTCCACGAATATCCCTGATGTTCTGCTTCTTCTTTTGTAAGAGGAAAAAACTCCTGAGCAGAAGTTTCGTTATAGTCAAACTGCGCAATTTCAGTAGGAAAAAAATCTCCGTAAACATAAGTACGCCCCTTTTTGTCCACATAAGGCATATCATTCATGTGCCTTATAATCTTTGGGAGTAGTTCTTCGTATTCTTCCTTTGTGTATTTTTTATTTAAAATGCAGTAACTTTGGTTTCTCAAACTGACACAGCCAAAAATATTGCTATTATTGTTATAACAATATGCTGCATACCTCATATGCCTCCCCTCAATGGAATTAATGCCACCTACTATATCATATGTATTTTTCCCAGAACACAGGGATTCATAGACAAGCTCGTTGTTTTCGCCAAACTGTGTAAAGTCATAGCAATCTTTATTGTTTTTAACAATTAGCCACATGCAATACTTGGAGTGTTCGGCTCCGGTAACAATAAAAGAGTTTTTTGTATATTTGGAGTTATATATATAATCCCCGCTAGATTCCAGGTTCTGCACCCCGTGCATGTATTTATTGGGGAATTTAAGCCAGAATCCAGCCGCCTGCTCTTTTATTGATTTAATTGAAAAACGCGAACCCAGGTTAAATTCAGCGAGTTTTTTCAAGTAATCTTCCCTTGTAGATTTTTCGTTAAAAATGCAGTATTGCTGCCCACGCAAGTTAACACAGCCAAAACAATTTGAGCATCCGACAAGGTTCTTGGAAAACCATATATCATGGGAACTTTCACAGTCCACGGAATAATATATCTGATAGCACTTAACGCAGTTCAAGCTCTCGTAAGCAAGCTGGGTGCTTTCTGCCATTGTCACATCCACGCAGTCCGTACAATGCTCCATTTCCTCTCCATACATGCATCTTTCATCATAATCAGAATTGAAAATGTAATAGCAATTTTTCAAATAATGATTCATATTCGTAAAATTGGTATTGACTAGGGTATTGTACAAGGTAATGAGATTGAACTGCGGAACCTTCCGTAGGAGTTCTCCCCATTGCTCGAAAAACGGCCTGGAAAAATCATAATCCTGTCCGTAGCTAGTAGGATCCCACTTATCGCCCCACCAGCACTCTCCGCAGTAGTTTACTATGCCTTTATCCGGATCAAATCTGGAAACAGTGTCTTTGCCGCATAGTTGGCATGGTCGTTTGTAAAGCGCTCTTTCATTCCGAAACGCCAAGCGCCTTTGCAGGCGGCAATCCGGGCACCAAGTCGGCGCCGGAACTCCCATTTTCCCATAGAAAGTAAAATCTTCCGGCTCAACAATGAAATCTTTTTTACAATTCTGGCAATTTCTGGTTTCCATATGCCGTAAATATAACACATTTGGCCAATTTGCGGAGCCCTTGCCTTAAAAAACCCTTACTATATAATGTATAGGTATTAAAAATAAGGGTTAATTGGTCGAACTATTACAAAAAATCAACTAAAAATCTATGAATAAGCAAGCATTAGCTGATTGGGTACATGGAAAGCTCGGCGGTACAAAGGTACAGGCTGAAGAAATCGTTGACGGATTGTTTGACGCTATCATCCAGACCTTGAAAAAGGGAGGTGAAGTTTCAATTGCCGGCTTCGGAATCTTTTCCGTAAAAGCTCGCGCTGCCCGAATGGCTCGCAATCCAAAGACCGGAGAGCAAGTCAAAGTGGCCGCAAAGAAAGTGCCAAAATTCCGACCTGCAAAAGGTTTGAAAGATACAGTTGCATAATTCCTGCCCGTCCTCTGGCGGGTTCTCTCGAGAGAATTAGGAAACAAAAAACACCCTTCCGGGGTGTTTTTTGTTTCTAGTAATTTTAACAAGTCGTTGATATCGTCAATAAAAAAGTCCGGCTTTGGCATGTGTAGATTGTCTTTATGGAAGCCATAGGTTACCCGGACTGTCCTTGTCCCGGCATTCTTACCGGCCTCCACATCTAGATGCGAATCGCCAACCATTATTGCCTTATCCGGAGTTTCTTTTAAAATCTCCAGGGCTTTTAAAAGCGGCGCGGGGCTTGGTTTTGTTTCTTTTATCATATCGGTGGTTATAACTGCTCCAAACATGTCAAAAATACCCGATTGAATTAGTGTGGGGTGCGAGGTATGTTTATGCCGGCTGGTAACCGCAGCAATTTTATAGCCTTTTTCCTTTAATTTTTTTAGCACCTCAACGCTTCCGGAAAATGGCGTGGAAAGCCCAAAATTATTTAACTGAAAACCCCGATGCGCTTCAACTAATTTATCCATGTCCGCATCCTTGCCCGCCAAAATATGATAGAACTCGGGAAAGGCAATGCCGACCACGCTCGAAATTGCTCCCCTGTCCGGGACAGGGTATCCGCAAGTTTTTAACGCATGTTCCGTGGCTTGAAATATGAATTCTCGGGTATCTAAAATCGTCCCGTCTATATCAAAGAGAATAGTAGTGATATCTTTCACGCATTGAGTATAACCTAAAAAACATTCTCAGTAAATTTAGTATTTCCTTATCACCGCTTTCACTACGGCATTTATATTCAAAGAGTGCTCCGGGTATATCGGCTTATAGTTTTTATTCGCCGGTTCGAGCCATGCCTTATCCCCTTTTTTACGCAAATATTTCATGGTGAATTCCCCGTCCACTTCGGCGATGACTATCTGCCCGTCTTTGGCAGTATTGGTTTTTTCCACGAGGACCATGTCCCCTTTCTCTATATGCGCGTCTATCATGGAGTCCCCGTCAACTTCAAGCATATAGGTCAGCGGCTTGTTTTTTATTAAAAGGTCATCCAGGTTCACGGTATCTGTGAGCTCTTCCTCCACGGTTGCCGGAAATCCGGCGGTGACAAATCCGAGCATCGGAACTTCTCCAAAAGATTCCGAGGGAATTAATCTGCCTAAATGATCCTTGGCCACAAACCCAGCCTCCATGAGCTTCTCCACCACTTTAAAAACCGCATTCTTGGATTTAAAGCCGAAAAGCTTCATCATCTCCGAGTAAGTTGGCATCCGTTTATTCTCCCCGTAAAAATCTTCTACCTTATTTTGATAGGTATTTTTCATTTAGAAAGAAAATTTTGTAAAAGTCGGGAAGAATCTGTTAAAGAAGCTTCGGCGGGAATGATAGCGCACCTTGCGCAGAAGCAGCTTGTGCTCGTGCGCCTCTTTCATATAGTTCTTACCCTCTAAAATCTTCAAATCAATTTTTCTGTTGATTCTCTGGATTTCTTTCTCTAACATTTTTAAATATTGTATTTGCGACATAATTTTTGTTTTAATTAATTTTTATAAGGCCCCGACTGGTTCCGCCGACGCTGAAGCTTTGGCGGACAGGCATGTAAATAGTATAGGTGAACGAGCGTTCATTGTCAACAGGCAACATGTGGATAACTACCTGATGCTTTCCGGGTCAGTCTCTAGAGATGCAATTGCTTTATCCAGCCCATTTTTTTCTATAAAATCCTCCAACGCGGATAAAAAATTCTCTTTTCCGAAGGACTCATCTACCGCGTCCAAAAGGATTTGAAGCTTGGTGGAGTCTTTTATTTTCTCCGATCCATTTATTTCGCCTGGAGTAGTATCTTCAAAATAAGCATTATAAAAAAGTTTTTTAGGTAAAATGTTTTTTCCTCTCTTCCTTAACAACTCAAAAAGCTTTCTCTCTTTTTTGTATATATCCTCATGATGTTTTTGCATAAAAAGCGAAGTTAAGTCTTCCGTTATCGCCTCATTTAGCCAGCGAAGCTCCCCCTCTTTGCCATTAGAATAGGCTAGCCCTATACGTAGGCGTTTTAGAAGCCCGCGTCGGCGCACCAGCCCGGAGCTCGGGTCGATATTTTCCATTTCAGGCAAGGATGTCAATAGAGTAGCATTTGCCGATACCGCATGCAGAAGTTCATGACAATACACATATGCCATCATTTCCTCTGGAACCTGGGCGGAAACATATGCGATGTCCTTATCTGGGTTGAATTCTCCGATTTTTTCAGCCAGATCCTGGGCTAGAGTGTCTCGCAGATGGACTTCGGTCTGATTTGTGCGTGCCACAATACTGTCAAAATCGGCCTCGAAGACTCCTTGGGACGCGAGCTCGCGGAAGCGCTTTAAAAAGTCCTTTTTAAGCTTGGGTTCCCGAGATTTAAAATCTTCCATTTTTTTACTATAAAGCGCGGAATGAAGCAGAAGCATCCTAAGAAAAGTGCTATCGGGTATTTTTTCAACAAGCACAAATTTTCTGCCTGATACTTTTTTATAGAAATCGACTGGCTCATCATAACCATCCGGAATCGTTTCAAGGAAAAATTCTTTTACCGCATAAAGATAATTCGGGTCGTTGGTTTTTTGCATCAGGTCTTTTCTTAATTCAGCAATGGCTTTCTGAAGTTTTGGTTTTTCCAAGATGTCCGGGTCATCTAAAAGCTCCGCTGGCATAAACTCTATGACGGCTCCGCCCTCGGGGAGGTCGTTTAAGGCTCTAATTATATCTGGTACCCCGAAAATACTCGTCATTTGGAGGTATTTATTGCCTTTCGTTTTATCTTTTTGGTTACGTTCATAGTCCCCGGAGAAAGTGCTGACTATTTTTTTGAATGGTCGTTCTTTTTGGGGCACTTGGTCAGGTTTGAAGATATCGCCGGACATATTTTTATTGTAATGAATCTTAAGATTTTAATAAAGTCAGGGTTCGGGCTATTCAATTTCTACTCTTTGAAAAAAAAGGAAAATACGAACTCTTTCTTTTATTGCCGCCTTTAAATCCTTGGAGATTTTGCCGCCGTTACCGGCGGTTTTAAAGTCAAAAATCAGCTCTTTGTCCTTTACTCTAAATTTCCTGGAAAGGGTATGTATGTCGAAATTAAATAATCTCTCTTCCGGAGCCAGATAGATGGTGTCGCCCTTCATCGCGAATTTGATTCCGCCATTTTCTACAGCTAGGAGCTTGTCTGTCAGCTGCGACAGCACCCCCGAATCTGGCTCTACGAAAAGAGTATTCGCCAGCGCCATCTGCTCCTTGGTAATTTTCGGCTTGAGTTTTGGCTTTCTCTCAATTCTTTCTAACATCCCACTATTATATCACTTACTAGAAGTTAAACCTCTGGCAAACCCGAAATTCCTTTCGACCCGAGTTTAAAACCTCAAACTATTTTAGGTTCGCCGGGTCGGACCTGAGGTGCAGGTTCTCGTTCAGTCCATCGAGAGTTTTCATGTCTTCTTCTGACAGTTCAAAGTTAAAAACTTTTATATTTTCTTCTATGCGTTCCTTATGTACCGATTTTGAAATAGGTATAGCCCCGTGTTGCATGCTCCAGCGGAGTAATAACTGCGGGCCGCTTTTACCGTATTTTTTAGCGAGGTTATTTATAGTCTCATCATCCACGCTTCTCTCCTGCGCCAGTGAAGAGTGCGCTTCAAAAACTATATTGTTTTGTTTACAGTAGTTTAAAAGTTCTTCTTGGTATAAAAACGGGTGAAACTCCGACTGATTCACTGCCGGAGGAATTGTTGCATATTTTTTCATCTCTTCCATGTGGCTAACCGTATAGTTGCAGACGCCGATTGATTTAGCGAGGCCTCTTTTATAGATCTCTTCCATGGCTTTCCAGGTTTCCTCTCTCTTGTTCATACTTATTTTTGAGCTTTCATTCGCCGTCGGCCAGTGGATTAAATACTGGTCCACATAGGAGAGCCCGAGCTTGGAGAGCGATACTTCGATAGCTTTTAAAGTATTCTCATATCCGTGATCTGTATTCCAAAGCTTAGTAATAACAAAAATATCTTCTCGTGGTATGCCTGACTCCTTTATGCCTTTACCCACCCCCTCTTCGTTTTCATATCTTTTAGCGGTATCAATAAGTCTGTAACCTGCTCCAAGCGCCCACTTTACGGCATTTCCCGTTTCTTCCCCGTCAGGCACCCTAAAAACCCCGAAGCCAATCACAGGCATCTCAACTCCGTTATTTAAAACAATTTTGGAATTTAAATTTAAATCTTTCATTTGTCTAAAATTTTACGCATATCTGGCTTAACATACTTCTTGCCTTTTACCATCTTGTATTTATGATAATCCTTGCTCATGTTGGAGAGATGCACTTCTTTGAATATTTTATCCATCTTGCCCTCAAGGCCATGTTCCAAAATAGTTCCATAAACTGAATACAGTATGTCCGTAAGTTCTTTCGCTATATTTTCCAGGTCGCCGTTTTTTACTCCGAGAATATATTCCTCAACTTCGTCTTTCATTAATTTATATCTTAGGTTATACCTGTCTTTCGGTATAAGCGAAGGCTTTTTCAGCACCGGAACTTTGAATTTTTTATGAAATTTCTTAACTAAATTTAGCTCTTTTTTCATGTTAATTTAAAGCGGCTTAAACAATTCTTTTATCTCCTCCATCTTTTTAGGGTCCAGCTTGGCTTCAAAAAACTTTACAATAACCTCTTTTTCGTAAAAATCCTGATGCCCGGTGGTGGCTATATCAATAAGTTTATCCAGGGTGACAGGCAGTAATTTTA
The DNA here is from genome assembly GCA_036517215.1 of Minisyncoccota bacterium. GTDB lineage: Bacteria > Patescibacteriota > Minisyncoccia > Phycocordibacterales > UBA9973 > UBA9973. Next base: position 22,590 of record DATDXF010000020.1, read on the forward strand.
TTTTTTCCCCGGAATCCAAATGGAGGTCCGCGACTTTTTTCAAGCCTTTCGCGACGAAAGTATATACTACCCAGTCGATTTTACTTAAAGGGTGCTGTGAATCCCATAAAATGAATTCCTCCGCTTCATACCCGCTTTCTTCTAGGAGTTCCCTTTTGGCGGCCGTTAGTATGTCTTCTCCTTCATCTACCCTGCCCCCCGGTAGCTCCTATAAATGGTTTTTTCCCAGGCTGTTCTTGTTCAGTTAAAATGATTTTGCCATCCGGCAATACAGGGAAAACGACAACCGTATCCGGACGCTTCAGTTTCTCAAATATCGCCTTGGTTCCGTCATACATTTCCTGCTCCCATTGATAGACGTCAAAAATCACCCCCTTAAATACCCTTTTTGCGTCGTCAGGAATCGGCTGTTTTGATATTGGGCGCTGTATATCCATTGGATTACTATAGCACGAGATTCGTATCTAGAAATTTTTTCAATTCCTCCAAATCTTTCTTATTTTCATCATAGAAAAATGTATTTATCCCCACCGATTGAGCGCTCTTGACTGCGTCAATGTCATGTTCAAAATAAATAACATCGTCCTTGGTAAATTTAAAATGTTTGAGCATCGCTTCGTAATACTTCGGGTCAATCTTGTCAGGGGTATGCTGTAAAGTAAAAACCTCGTAGGGCATTTTGTCTAAATTGTATGCCCCGTATTTTTCAAGCCCAGCATTTGTTAAAATTATTTTCATATCTTTTATTATAGTAAATTTTATATATTTACCTTTGGTTTATTAATTAAATTCCAATAGTATTGGTAAATGATCCGAGACTTCATCTTTTAATACTTTAAAGTCTTTAACTTCAACTTCCAGAGAAACTATTACATAGTCTACGACTTCTGGTCTATTTTTAAAAGAGCTTCTGGTTGAGGTTACCCCATACTCTTGAATCAAATCTCTGCTGCCTTCTGTTAAAATAGCTAAGCTTTTTGTGTTTGGAACTACGTTTAAGTCCGTGCATAAGATTCTAGCTCCTTTTGATTCGTCAAAAATTTTCCTTACTTTTTCAGATTGTAGGATACGTTTATCGGTGTCTAATTTACCTTTTGCAACCCACATGCCATGAAAATTAAAAATGGTACATATTTTGCCTAAGTAGCTAAATTCTAAGACTTGCAAATTTCTCCCCATAGAAAAATAGCTGTTATCATTTTCATCTTCTGTGCTATTTAACTCTTTGAAAATAACAATATTATCCACTTTATTAACAATAAAAGATTTTTTCAGAAAAATTACCAATCCCCCGACATCTCTTTCCAGTGGAGCAGCATAATACCCATTAAAATCTGGGAGAAGATTCTGAAGTTCGGAAAAAAGTTTTGGTCTTGCATTTCCTAAAAGCGATCTTATGGCTATCGCATTGTGAAATACTTCTTGAAAACAAAAAATGTCAATGTCAGAAGAATGTTTTTTTACAAACTCCATCATGGGCTTATAAGTCACACCACCCTGAAGATTAAAATTGATTAATTTCACCTATTCAGTATATCAAAAAATTTAACTACTTACCCTCGGCCGGTATTGTATAGCTTCCAGGATATGATTAGTCTCCACATTTTCGGAATTCTCCAGGTCAGCTATGGTACGGGCAATTTTTATGACCCGGTGATACGCGCGAGCGGAAAGCCCTAGCCGTTCGGCGCTGTCGTCGAGCATATCCCGCACTTCCTTGGAAAGCTTGACCATATTCCCCAAATCTTTCACATTCATTTCGCTATTTGTCTTTATTTGCCTTTTAGTATTTTGGAATCTTTTTTCTTGCAGAAGTCGCGCTCGTTTTATCCTGTCTTTTATGGTGTGCGTTTTCTCACTCCTGGCAACTTCATCGCTTAATTTTTTATAATCTACATTCCCGACTGTAACCCATAGATCTATGCGGTCAATGATCGGTCCTGAAATGCGTCTCGCATACCTATCCAGATCATTCGGTCGGCAAATACAAACTTTGTCTTTATTACCTTTGTTTCCGCATGGACAAGGATTCATGGCCGCAACTAAAATAAAATTAGAAGGGAAAATTGCCGAGCCTCGAGCCCGCGAGATAGAAACAATATTGTCTTCCAGTGGCTGACGAAGCGCCTCTAAAACCCTTTTTTCAAATTCCGGAAATTCGTCTAAAAAAAGCACCCCCTTATGCGCGAGTGTCACTTCACCCGGCTTGGGATTGGTCCCACCGCCGATCATAGATACATAGCTTGCGGTATGGTGTGGCGCGCGAAAAGGCGGTTCGGTAACAAGAGTATCTTCCAGTAATCCTACGATAGAATGAATACCGGTAATTTCCAAAATATCATCGTTCCCGAGCTCCGGCAATATATGGGAAAAGACTCTCGCGAGCATGGTCTTGCCTGTACCCGGGGGCCCGGAAAGTGCGATATTGTGCCCGCCGGCCGCTGCAATTTCCAGCCCGCGCTTGGCACTCTCCTGCCCGCGGATATCCGAAAAATCTATGTCGTGAGCTTTGTCTTTGCGGATTATCTCTGTCGGCCTTTGCGGAAGAATCTTAGCAGATTCTTTTATTTCTTCTTTGCCTTTTTTGCCTGCCCCGTAGGCCCCGCCGCGACGGGGCCCTTCGGGGTCATAGTTCGAAATATGATCCACGACTTCTTTTAGCGTACGCGCTCCATAAATCGTAATTCCTTTTACGAGGGCTGCTTCCTCTGCATTGGCCATTGGCACAAATATTTCTTTATAGCCTTGCCTCATGGCTTGCTCGGTCAGAGGCAACACCCCTTTGATGGGTTGCAATTCGCCATTTAGAGATAATTCGCCAAGAAATATTTTCCCCTTAGGATCAAAATCTATTTCTTCGGCGGAAAGCAAGTAAGCCAGAGCAATGGCCAAATCAAAATACGGACCTTCTTTTTTAAGGTCTGCTGGAGATAACGATATAACTATTTTTTGGTTTTGATTTTTGGGAGATTTAAAACCAGAATTCTTGAGTGCCGAGCTCATACGATCTTTGGATTCATCTACGGCTTTATCAGGAAGACCAACAAGAGTAAAAGCATGCAAAGTATTCTTTGTAATATCAACCTCTACAGTAACAATTTTACCTTTTAATAGGTGTGTTTGAGCAGAATATACTCGTGAGAAAGACATAATTTAATTATACAAAAGTTAAAACAAAAAAGAAAATATGTCGTAAAGTTTTAGAAATATTCTAATTTACACATTTACGCCATAGCTGATATATGTACACTGTAGGATTTTGCAAGTTTGAAAGTCTTGAAGTTGTCTCCTATTTTAATTTCTTTCAGATAAACCAAGAAATCTTTGGGCAGAGGTGAAGGTCCGACCCAAACGCTTTTTTGGATCATTATGTATTCGAACTTAATCAACTGTCTGCGAAACCAGTCACGCTCCTTTTTTAAGTTGTGCGGTATATCATACATCACGATTAGATTCTTTTGGGAAAGCTTACTAAATGGGGAAGAAAAAGCGGCATAATAAAATTTTCTTTTTCTGTTGAAATACTTTTTCCGGTCTCTCTTGTGCTTCTTGGTCAAAACAGGCAGCCCAAAAGCATTTACTCTCAAGCCCTTATAACGTAAGACTGTCATACAACATATTATACACCAAGTACACATATGCGCCATGGCGTAAATGTGTATAAAAAAGAAACGACCCTGGCTAGCGAGAACGGCTTCCGTTAAGCAAAACAAAAACCGCCCTCCGTACGGTTTTTGCGTCGAAAAGCGGTGGCGGTGGATGAAAATGTGGTCAGAAAGAAAACACTAACCGGGCCCATGCGTGATCCTCCTTGCCGTTGGTGAATTGGTAGCTAGAGACGATAGAGGCTTTTCGCCCTAGGACAAAGACAATCTGGGGGCCCACTGTCAAGACGGTGGCACCGTGTTTCCAGGTATCCTCGGTCTCCAAACCAATACGGATCCTTCTGCCAACAGCGCGAGAGCCCTGAAGAAACAAGTACACCCCCTGGGTGGAGTTGCCGGGATTAATCCACTCAAGGTTGGTGAAGAAACTGTATGGCTTCGCAGTATATGAACCGCGAAACTCGGGGACAAAGACAATCGTATTGCTAACGATAAGTGCCCCCGCGTTGAATTCCAGCCATCCTTTCTCTCCATTGAATCGTGGTCCTGCGGAGAGAAGCCACTTGTGAGGGCCGCTACCCAGATTTGTGCCGATCAACCAGCCGTTGAGAGTAACTGGTCCGTCGCCGCTTGTGCCGTGAATCAACAGTTTGGTATTGATATCACTCGCGATGGCTGATACCGCGAGCGTAAGAAAAACCACCACAACAACTAAACGATTAAACATGGCTTGTTTTCCTTTCTTTTTCGTTTGTTTAAGAACTCTATTATGAACACATTATATTCTGTATGTCAATAAGTGTAAATAGTGTTGTACAAACTTGACAACACTACTATATTTTGCTATACTCCCCTCATGATAGATAAAACACTAGAAAAATTAGGACTTCGGAATGAGGAAATAAAAACCTTTTTATATCTTCTAGAGAACGGTGAGCAAACCGCCGGAAATCTGGCAAAAAAGACAGGGCTCTCGCGTCCGTCGTTGTATGGCTTTTTAAAAAAGCTAGAAGGAAATGGGTTAGTGGTTGAATCTTTGAAAGATGGGGTAAAAATATTTATAGCTGTATCAAAAGAAAAAATCGACGCTTTTCTTGATCACAAGATAGAAGAGCTGAATAGAAGCAAGGGTGATATTGAAAAACTATTCGCCACGATTCAAACAGGCGAGGTTACAACCAGCCCAAAATTCCAGTTTTTTGAAGGAGTGGAGGGGGTACAGTACGTACTAAAAGACATGCTGCTGTATCGCGACATCAAAATAAAAGCTTACTGGCCGATTAAATCGATGCTGGATCTTTTGTCGGAGAACTTTTTCTCTCAACTAAACAAGGAACGAATCAAACGACATATTTATACACAGAGCATCTGGCCCGACAGCCAAAAGGTGGATATTAAAAAATATCCATCCCTGGAAATCGGGGAAAAATTTTTCCGCGAAAGAAAAATAGCCCCAAAAGATGTTGATTTTTCGATGGGCTACTGGATCTATGAGAACAAAGTTGCCTTCATTTCTTCCAAAAAAGAATGCTTTGGTTTTATTATTGAAAGTAAGGAATTTGCGGAAATGATGTCTTCTCAATTTGATGCAATATGGAAAATATCAAAAACAATTTCTCCAGTAGACGATGAACATACAAAAAAGTTTTTAGAAGAAATTGAAAAATAGTAATAGCTATACCCTTTATTATCAAATACTATTTATTAATTTTCCAAATGTTTCTTGCAGGTTTTTGCGGCAGGATTGGCTTCCATCCGGCTTACTTCAATGTCTTTCTTGCAAACCAGACACTTGCCGAACGAATCCCTGTTTATGTGCTTGATGGCGTTTAAAATATCGTGCAGGCGAGGCTCCAGCGTCCTCATCATGGAACTACGCGCCTCGAAATCTTCGAATCTGTCCGCCATATCATTCTGGTCGGTCTCCGGGAAATCCTGCTCCTCGGGAATAGCTTCCCATTCTCCAGTTTCCGCGTTCAGCTTGCCCATATCTTTCATTTGCTCCAGCAAGGTGTCGCGCTCTTTCTCCAATTTTTCTTTTATTTTTTTCTTGTCTAACATCCCACAATAATAGCACGTTAATTTTTCGTGGCAAGTGCCGGAACTTTTTTGTGATATACTCTTAAATATGTTTTATAAGCACAACGATACTTATACGGTGGAGAGCGTCACTTCGGGCCACCCGGACAAAATATGCGACCAGATATCGGATGCAATCCTGGACGAATACCTGACGCTCGACCCCAAAAGCAGAGTCGCGGTAGAGACTTTTGGAGGGCACGGCCGGCTGGTCATCGGAGGAGAAGTAACTTCGAAAGGAAAAGTTGATTGTGAAAAAACGGCGCGCATGGTTTATAAAGATATCGGGTACACCGACGAGCTCGAAATTTCCGCGCGAGTGGTCACCCAGTCGCCCGACATAGCGCTCGGCGTAGATACCGGAGGCGCCGGTGACCAGGGCATAATGTACGGCTTCGCGACGAACGAAACTCCCGAATTTTTACCGAAAGGCGTGGTGCTCGCCCACAAGCTCGCCAAGCGCCTGGAAGAAGTGAGAAAACATGGAGGGCAGAATATCCCCGAGCGAACCCTTGAGAGGAGTGACGACGACGGACAGAGAAAATTTTCAGCAGAAAATTTTCGTGGTGAATCCGGGGATGTTCTGCCCGTAATACCCTGGCTTAAGCCCGACGGAAAAACTCAAGTTACCTATACTAACGGAAAATTAAATACCGTGCTCGTCAGCACTCAGCACTCAGCCGATGTATCCCAGGAAACTGTCAAAAAAGAAATTACGGAAAAAATCATCTATCCCCTCTTGTCCGACGAAGAAAAGGCCTCCGTGAAAATTCTAGTGAACCCCACCGGCAAATTTGTCGCTGGCGGGTTTGAAGCGGACACCGGCCTGACCGGAAGAAAAATAATGGTGGACACCTACGGCGGAATTATCCCCCACGGTGGAGGCTGTTTCTCGGGGAAAGACGCTACGAAAGTAGACCGTTCCGGCGCTTATATGGCTCGTTTCGCGGCCAAGAATTTAGTGGCGGGAGGGTACGGCAAAGACGTGCTGGTCTCCGTGGCCTACGCCATCGGCATGGCGGAACCTCTTATGATAGAAGCCATAAACGAAAAAGGGGAAGATCTGTCCGAGCTGGTAAAGAGAAATTTTGACTTCAAGCCCATGTCTATAATAGAGCGACTGGGGCTCCGCGCACCGATTTTCAGGCAAACCGCCGCTTACGGGCATTTTGGAAAAGAAATGTTACCGTGGGAAAAAATCGAGAAAATAAAATAAACGTAAGATGTTTCCGCTCCGCTTGATTCAAAAAAAGAGACATGTTATGCTAAAGCATGGGGATACCTCTAAAACTAACGTACGATGACGTGCTGCTTGAACCTAAATGGAGCGACACCGAACCGAAGAACGTCAATACGGAAACAAAAATTTGCGGACTTCCGCTCCAGATACCTATTTTAAGCGCGGCGATGGACACGGTGACCGGCCGCGACATGGCACTTGCCCTCGGAAAACAGGGAGGACTCGGCGTAGTGCATAAATCGATGAGCATAAAAGACCAGGCTTCCATAGTAAAGGAAGTTTTTTCCGCTGGGTACACAGCCGCGGCCGCAATCGGAGCAAACGCGGAGTCTTTAGACAGGGCTCAGGCTTTGGTAGAGGCAGGATGCAAGATAATATGCATTGATTCCGCACACGGGCACTCTAAAAATGTCATTGAAACGGCAAAGAAAATAAAAAAAGCTTTTCCGCAGGTAAAACTGATTGTCGGAAATATAGTTACCCGGGAAGCTGTCCGCGACCTTGTGAAAATCGGGGTTGACGGTATAAAAGTAGGCATAGGCCCCGGAGCAATATGCACCACTAGAGTAGTAGCCGGCGTCGGAATGCCACAACTAAGTGCAATCATGGATGTGCGGGAAGCCCTAAAGGGTTCAAAGGTTAGTTTGATCGCCGACGGTGGCATAAAAAACAGCGGCGACATTGTAAAAGCTCTAGCGGCCGGGGCGGATGCGGTAATGCTCGGAGGACAGTTGGCCGGCACGGACGAGGCCCTGGGCTTTCTCGTTACCAAGGGCGGCAAAAAATATAAATCTTTCCGGGGCATGGGCAGCCTGGGCGCAATGACCGAGGGTTCGAGCGACCGTTACTTCCAAAGCGAAATCGCGGTAAATAAACTTGTTCCGGAAGGCGTTGAAGCTTTGGTGGAATACAAAGGTTCTCTCTCAAGCGTACTCGCCCAGCTCGTGGGAGGACTGCGCGCGGGCATGGGATACATAGGAGCGACTACAGTCTTAGACATGCGCAAGCAAGCAAAATTCGTACAAATAACATCTTTAGGCACCCGTGAATCTCACCCGCACGACTTGAGCGAATACACCCCCGCGCCGAACTATCCTTAATAGAAAATAAAATATAAAAAATAAATGTTATACTTACCGTATGCAATGGTTTTTTATTGCGCTCGGCGCTCCGTTTCTGTGGGCGTTAACTAATGTAGCCGACCAATATCTTGTCGCTAGGTATTCCACGGGGAAACGTAGCTCCGGAGGTTTGGTGCTTTTTTCGAGTCTAATAGGAATTTTTGCCGCAGTTTTGATTGGTATCTTTTCCAGTGGAATTTTTGAAATAACTTTTATAGACAAGTTGCTACTCTTTTTTACTGGCGGCATTACAATCTCTTGGGTAATTTTGTACTTGTTTACCCTGGAAATAGAAGACATCTCGGCGGTCGTTCCCTGGTTTATGACCGTTCCCATTTTCGGGTATATTTTAGGATATTTATTCCTCGGCGAAACACTTTCTCCTAAGCAAATGTTGGGCTCTCTTATAGTATTATTGGGTGTATTTTTAATTTCAGTTGACTTTTCGGGTGCGAAAAAACGGATTAAATGGGCAGTAGCTTTTTATATGCTCTCTGCCTGTTTCCTGATATCTTTGATAGGGCTTATATTTAAATACGTCACAATAGGAGGCAGTTTTTGGGTTTCTTCATTTTGGGAATATATCGGGCTTGGTTTTTTTGGCGTTGTGATTTATCTGTTAGTTCCTAAGTATCGCAAAGAGTTTATATTAATGAATAAAAACGGGGGAGTAAAAATTTTCTCGTTGAATTTTCTTAGTGAAACTTTAACAGTTGGGGGTAATCTACTCACTAACTATGCGATTCTCCTTGCCCCAATTACAATGGTTTACCTAGTGGGCAGCCTATAGCCCGCCATTGTGCTTTTTTTAACTTTGGTTGCCACAAAGTTTTTCCCCAACATAGCGCAAGAGAAATTATCAAAAAAAATACTCATTCCGAAAATAATTTCCGTATTAGTAATAATTATGGGTAGCATAGTTTTGTTTATTTAACGGATGGATGGTATAATTCGCAAGCAAGCTTGCGAATATATGATTCCGGAATTCCCACAATTTAAACCGATTGAGTTGTCGGACAAAGAAGAAGTAGAAAAAATAACCGCAAAATAACCGCCTTACTCGGATTTTAATTTTGTCAGCATGTGGTCTTGGGATATTAAAGGCGAAATGCGCCTTTCTGTGTTAAATGGTAATCTTATTGTAAAATTCACCGATTATCTTACCGGAAGACCATTTTACTCTTTTTTGGGAAACAATAACCCGAACGAGACAGCGGAAAAGCTCCTGAAATTCTCCACGTCCGAAGGAAAAAAGGCGCAACTGAAATTGATTCCGGAAGAGTCTACCCACGGCATTGATCTTGAAAAATTTGAATTAAAAGAAGATAGGGATCATTTTGACTATATATACAATTTAGAAGAGTTAAAGAGTATGCAGGGCGGTAAGTTTGCTCGCAAAAGAAACCAGGTATCTCTTTTTTTAAAAAACCACCCCACGGCCACAGCGAAGATTTTTGATTTGAAAGATAAAAACCTGCAAGGCCACATAATTAATCTTTTCCTGGAGTGGTTAAAAATAAAAAAAGACAAGGAAGAGGTATTTGAGTCCCATGAAGAAGTCGCAGTAAGCAGACTATTGCTTGCTACAGACATTTGCCGTCTTGTAGGAATAGGGGTGTTCATAGAAGAAAAACTAATCGGGTTTTTTATAGACGAACTGACGGATTCAAACTATGTGGTAGCCCACGCATCAAAAACTGACAAAGTTTTTGCAGGGGTTAATTCTTTCCTGGTGAGGGAAAATGCCCTTTTGCTATTGTCTTTCAGTAAGGAATTATTCAACTTTGAACAAGACTTAGGAATGGCAAACCTGCGTGACGCAAAAACACGATTCCGGCCTGTTAAATTTCTAAAAAAATACAAGTTGACACTCCGCTAGCTTTTTATGATATAATCACAACATGGATCACAAACCCATGAAGGGCAAGTCAATGTATATTTTCCCTGTAGTTGTTTTTGTAATTTTCTCCGTTACTTGGCTATATATACAACAATTCGACATAGAAGCGTCCCGGGATTTGCGACAACTCTGGGGCCACTTTTACTGGATTTTACCTGTTTTTGGCGGAATCGCCGGCCTTTTTACTTCAAAGAAATGGGGAGGGTACAAAAGCCTGCTCGGCAAAACAATCCTTGTGCTTTCTATGGGTTTGCTCTTGCAGTCGTTTGGGCAAATTTACAGCAGTTACTATGTTTTCTTTAATGACGTTGAATCTCCTCCGTATCCGGCCATCGGTGATATAGGGTTTTTTGGAAGCGTGTTGGTTTATATATACGGAGTCATGTTGCTTTCAAAACTGAGCGGTTTTCACTTTTCAATCAAAAAAATTCATAATAAGATTTGGGCTTTCCTCATACCGGCCTTCATGTTGCTTTTGTCTTACTTTATGTTCTTGAAAGGATATGAATTTGACTGGTCAGGTTGGACAAGCAGCATCACGATTCTTCTCGATTTTGGTTACCCTTTGGGTCAAGCTTTCTACGTATCAATCGCCATTCTGTCTTTGTTGGTAAGCAGAAACCTGCTAGGGGGAATACTGAAGAGACCAATTTGGTACTTGATTTTCGCGTTAATCGTACAATCATTGTCGGACTTTGTTTTTATATATCAAGCAACCAGGGGGACGTGGTATGTCGGCGGTTTTAATGATTACATGTATTTAACTTCTTACTTTTTGATGACTTTGGCCTTAATTCACATGAGCAGTGTATTTAAGAAGATTAAAGAATCTTAATTATATGGATACCACAGCACAATTCCCCAAAATTGCATTTAGGATAATTAAGGAACAGGAGCTTATCATAGGACCTTTGGCGTGGGATGAAGCACGAAAAGTGCAGGGTATACAAATACTTAACCAAAAAAACGGAGAAATAAACTTAGATAGCGGTAACCAAAAAAATATAATTGACAGACTTGTCGCCCAATACGAAAGGATATTTGGAGAAGCATCTCACGTGGTATGTCATGATGCCGTTCAAGACCTGATAGCTGAAATGCCTCCTGAGGAAATTCCCGCCAGTCTTAAATAATTTTTATGCAAAATGACGATAATGCTGTTTCTTCAGAAGAGGATAAAAAAATCAGAGAAGAACTATATAAGCAAAACCTAGAACTGGCAAGACTATATAAAGAAGTCGACAGTTTGAACAGCAACTTAAACACCGCTAACGACAACCTTAAAAACCTCATAAAGCAAAGAGAAAGCCTGGTACACCTAATAACCCATAAAGTTAAAGGTTCATTTACCCGGACAAAATTTATTTTTGCCGGAATGCTGGACGGAACATTTGGGGAGATAAACCCTGAAGTAAAAAAAGTTGCAGAGCAGGGGCTGGATTTTGATAATGGCGGCATACAGACCGTGGATCTCGTTTTGAACGTCGCCAATCTGCAGAACGGCCTTATAAAATACGACATGAGGGAACTAGATTTTAAAGATGTTGTCATGAAAACGGTAGAAGAAAAAAGGCTTGCCGTGGAGGCCAAGGGCTTGAAATTGGAATTGAGTATAGAAAAAGACACCTATAAAGTTACCGGAGACGCTTTTTGGCTAAAAGAAGTGGTCAGCAATTTAATTGAAAATTCTATCAAATACACCAAAGAAGGAAAAATTTCTGTTGCGTTGTCGGACGGAGGGAAAATTCTGCTGTCGGTGAAAGACACCGGCCTCGGGATCACCGAAGAAGATAAGCACAACCTTTTCACCGAAGGCGGACGCGGAAAGGACTCTATAAAAGTTAACGTGGACTCGACCGGATACGGCCTTTTCACTGTCAAAATGGTGGTAGAGGCTCACAAAGGAAAGGTTTGGGGTGAGTCCGAAGGGACTGGCAAGGGTTCCCAGTTCTACGTGGAACTTCCTATTTCTTAATCTTTCCGGAGGCCAAGCGCAAGACCACCTCGCGAACCGCTTCCCTGGACCCGGTTATAATAACCGAATCATCATCCGCAAATATATAGCTCAAAACGATATCCCCGTTTGTGTCGTAAAGGATGCGCGCATTCTTGTTTTCCACGATTCCGTCTTCAAAATCTTTAGTGAAAAGATAATTTGTTTCACTGGTTATGTTTACTCCCAAAAACCCGCGCAAGTCGGAGAACATCTTGCCTTCCCAGGCGCGCAGAGGCTCAAAAATGTCCGGGGTTGAGCGGCTTTTGAGCAGTAAAAAGAACTTATTATTTATCCCGCCGATTAAAAAATTATCGCTGACGAGAGCCGTGTCAGCAGGAGGCGCGAAATTGCTTTTTATTAAAGATAGCAACTTTCTTAAGCCCACCACTGATTTGTTCTCCGTAAGATAAACCCCATCTACTCCTCCCGCCTTGACCTCGGATGTGTTTATCTCGTTTAACACTCTTTGCTTGATATCATCAGCTTTAAGGCCGGCAATTTCAATATATACGCTCTGGTCGTTAAAAATAAGCGGGGTAAATTGCGTAGGTACGGCAACGATATCGGACTTCTTCTGGGCAAGCAAAAAATACAAGGCAAAAGAAGCCAGGAGAACCAAGGTAATCCCGGTATACATAAAAATCTTATTTTTTTGGGACTGCGGGGACAATTTATCCTTTTCTATCTCCCGTTCTTCAGCCCCATGAATTATTTTCTTTACCAGCCCCTCCGTGTCATTACTTATGACCTCGGCCATGTCTTCCGCGTATGTTTCTATGACCTTATTTTGCGTTTTATTGTCCTCCATATAATTTAAGTTTAAGATTTTAATTTTTATGAATGGTCCCTCTGGGATAGGGCCCCGGGGTTGGAATCTGCTGGGAGCTGATTCCAAAAGGACCTGAATAAAAATTCAAAATCTTAAACTTTCTTGAAAAAGTTAGCATCAGCCTCTTTGATGGACAAGCCGATTTTCCCCCTCTCCCTGTCGATATTTATAACTTTTACCGGCACTATCATGCCCTCCTTAATTATATCCGATACCCGCTCCACGCGAAATGGCGCCAATTCGGAGATGTGCACCATGCCGTCGGTGAAAGGATTCAGGGCGACAAAAGCGCCAAAGTCGGCTATTTTGACCACTTCTCCTTTGAGTACTTCGCCCACCTGGTATTCGTGGGTCATGGATTCCACTATTTCCTTGGCTTTCTCCGCGGAGCCGTCTTTGCCGGTCAGGTACACCGTTCCGTCGTCTTCTATGGTTATCTCCGCGCCGGATTTTTCTTTTATCTCTTTAATAGTTTTTCCTCCGCCACCTATGACCAGCCCGATCTTATCGGGATTAATTTTAATGATGAGAATTTTTGGAGCATTAGGAGAAATATTCGCCCGCGGCTTTGGAATTTCTTTTTCAATTCTGTCGATGATGGCGAGGCGGGCTTCTTTGGACTGCCTCATGGCTTCTCCCAATATTTTTATCGGCACGCCGTCAACTTTTACATCCAGCTGTATCGCGGTTACCCCATCCCTCGTTCCGGCAATCTTAAAATCCATGTCGCCGTGATGATCTTCAGGACCTTGAATGTCGGTTAATATTTTATATTTGTCATCGCTCTCGTACATGAGCCCCATGGCGATGCCGGCCACCGGCGCCTTGATGGGAACTCCCCCGTCCATGAGCGCCAGGATAGATGCGCAGATAGACGCCTGGGAGGTGGAGCCGTTCGAAGCCATCGACTCCGAAACTATTCTCATGGTGTATGGAAAATCCGCAACCGAAGGCAGCACCATGGAGAGAGCTTTTTCCGCGAGCGCTCCGTGTCCGACTTCGCGGCGGTTGGTAAATCCCGAGCGTCCTGTTTCTCCGGCCGAGTACGGCGGAAAGTTGTAATGGTGCATGAATCTTTTTTCAACTTTGAGCTGTAGTCCATCCACCAAATTCCTGTCTTCCGGTCCGCCCAAAGTGAGCACGGATAAAACATGCGTGCCTCCGCGGTAAAAAATTCCGGAGCCGTGCAGTTGGCTCGATAGTCCTCCTGCCTGCGCATACAGGTCTCGGAGTTCATCCATTTTTCTTCCATCCGCGCGCTTGCCTTCCTCGATAGCTTTTTTGTGCAAAATTTCATTTTCCGTATCGTCAAATAAGTTGTCCTCAAGCGCAAAATCTTCTCGGTTGGTAAATGTTTCCCGCACGAGATTGTTCCAAGCCGTATGAAGTGCGTCTATTTTTGCTTTCCCGGGGCCTTCGAAAATAGCCTCGTCTATCTTTGGCAAAATATTTTCGTTGAACAGAGCCACGGCTTCAGCTGAAATTTTATCTTTTTCTATTGTCCTTTTTTCCTTGCCTATTTCTCCGACGATTTTCTTCTGGAAATCTTCCAGTTTGGCTATCTCCAGACTTGCCAGCTTCAAAGCTTCTTCTAATTCTTCTTCTTTGCTTTGATGCGCCGCAGCTTCTATCATATTTATATTGCCGTCTTTGCCGCAGACTGTCAGGTCAAACTTATACAAAGTATCGTCCAGGCGCAATTTTTGTGACGGATTTATTTTTAAATTATCGTCGTCGTATTTACCGATACGGACGCAACCAATGGGCCCGTTCCATGGAATGTTTGATACGGAAAGCGCGAGCGAAGCGGCGTTGACCGCGAGAATTGTCGGGTCGTTGTCATCCACAGAAAGAACGGTAACTATGACCTGCACCGCGTGCCGGATGGACTGGTCGAAAAGGGGGCGAAGTGTCCTGTCTATTACGCGGCAAGCCAGTACTGCTTCCTCGGAAGGCTTGCCTTCTCTCCTAACAAAGCGAGAGCCTAAAATTTTCCCGGCGGCGTAGAATTTTTCCGCGTAATCTACGGTCAGGTTGAAAAACCCCAGGCCTTTTTGGCTGTCTTTTGACATGCAGGCGGTCGCGAGCACTATCGTCTCTCCGTATTTTAATATCACCGAACCGTGAGCCTGTTCGGCCAAGTCGCTAAAAATAGCAGTCATTGTCCTGCCTCCTATCTCTACGCTATATTCTTTCTTTTGCATATTTTAGGCTCCCCTTCAGACTAAAGTATTGTTCTTGATTAACACAAAATCAGAACAAAACTGCATGTCTGAAGACGAACGGATTAACCCCGACGCAACGAATTTGGTCGGGGTCCGACTGTAATGTCGGACTAATAAAGTCCTGAGTTATACTAGCATTTTATTGCTAAAATGCAAAAATTCCCGGTGAATTTATTTTATCCCCATCAAATATTTTTTGGGGTCCAGAGATAAATCCACGAAGTCGTCTACCGCCTCCCGAAGTTTCCCGGAGGTTGATTTACCAAATGAAACCACTTCCACTTGCACGCCGATAGTTTGAAGATATTCTACGAGAGGAATAAAGTCCCCGTCACCGGAAACAATAACTACCGAGTCCAGCCTCGGAGACATTTTTATGGCATCCACCGCGAGCCCCACGTCCCAATCCGCTTTCTTCGCCCCTCCGGCGAAAATCTGCAGGTCTTTGGTTTTTGTTTCTATCCCCAGCTTGGAAAGAGCTTCAAAGAAATTCTTTTCATCCCCGGCCTCAGTGGTGATGACATAAGCCACCGCGCGCACTAGCTTCCTGCCGGCAACAGCTTCCTTCAAAACTGCTCCGAAGTTCACCCTAGCCTGATACAGGTTACGAGCTGAGTGATAAACATTTTGAGTATCGATAAAAACCCCGACTCTCTGTTCCTTATGTTTTATGACTGTCATTGTATATAAAAATTATTTAAAAATATTAAAATTTCAACCCACTAAATTATAACACAAACAAAACCCCTCCTAGCCTCCCCTTATCAAGGGAGGAAAAATGCGAACGCCCCCTGATAAGGGGGTTCGGGGGTTTCTTCTTACACGAGTTCCATTTTCTTCATGAGAGCGTTGTAGCGAGTCTTGTCTTTGCGTTCCAAATACTTCAAATGAGTGCGTCGGTCGGCTACCATCTTGATGAGCCCCCGGCGAGAATGATTGTCTTTCTTGTGCTTTTTTAAATGTTTAGCGAGCGCGTCAATTTGCGTGGATAAAACGGCTACCTGCACCTCCGGAGAGCCTGTGTCTTTCTCGTGAATCCGGTGTTTCTTGATTACTGCCTGCTTTTTCTTGGTTGCTAACATAGGTATATAGTAGCATAAAGTTGTTAAAAATGCAATTACTTATTGAATATAGCATAAAAATGGGTCTAAAATTACAGAAGCCTCGGGAAAAGCAGAGCTGTTCTCGAGGCCTGACGAACCTCGCGGCTCGTGCTCATCCGATGATATATAGACAAGACTTGATTTTGCTACAGAACCATATACAAGGAAACTCC
>DATDXF010000021.1:0-36354 GCA_036517215.1 Minisyncoccota bacterium
ATAATCTAGCATATAAAAGGTTATTTGGAAATTGGATTTTAGAGTTATATATGATAAGATTATGCTTATGAGTGAAATTATGCCTGAAAAATTAACTTCACAAGACGAAGAGGCCGAGCCCAAAAAGCCTGATTCCGCGGCAGAAGACGATCTTACTGGTCTACCGACGCGTGCACCTTTTGAGTCAGCCTTGAATCTATTGATAAAAGGGAGAAAGGCTGGCAAAGTTTTGTTGGTTATGTTTTTGGATTTGAATTACTTTAAAGAAGTTAATGATAAACTTGGTCATGGAGTTGGTGATGATCTGTTGATAGCGGTCGCAAATGTCTTAAAGGAGGAGCCGGGTATCGTGTGTAGGAATGGAGGTGACGAATTCACGCTTGCCAGGGAAGGGGAAGCTTTAGATGGAGAGTCAGTTGTGTTAGTTGTTGAAGGGATTAGAGCAAAAATCAATGAAGCTTTAAGGGACGTGGAAGCTTTAAGAGACGCGAAATTCCGCGAGGTCACCGTCGCCATAGGTTGCGCTGTTTCGCGAGGGGAGGGAAAAAGTCGGAAAGATTTGATGAAAGAAGCAGATTTGGAAATGTACGCAGACAAAAGAAAACAAAAAGCAACTGAACCAGTTACAGCACAAAAACTTGAGAAAGTATTGTATCCCAGCGGTAATAGCAATAATTAGTTTACCCTTTTATTCCCTTAAACATTATGCTAAATTGTACCTATGGATCCTGAGTCCCAAAAATTACTAGAGGAGACTTTAGTTCTTGAGAAAGAAAATAATTACATACTTCGCAAGATTCGAAGTGTCCAAAAGTGGTCTGCTCTTTGGATCTTGTTTAAGGTTCTTGTGATATTCGGCATAGCCTTTGGGTCTTTTTATTTTTTAGAGCCATTCATAAATAAAATTATAAATGTCTGGGACTCAATGAATGGTCTACAGCAACAGGAAAATGGCACTCCTGTTCAAGATTTTTTGAAAAAATTTAGTAATTGATTTTGGTTGAAGATAAAATATGCCGAGGTAGCTCAGTTGGTAGAGCGCTCCCCTGAAGAGGGATAGGTCACCAGTTCGATTCTGGTCCTCGGCACAAAATGTATATAAAATAATGCCCTACGGCATTATTTTTAATTTTGTGAGGCGGAGTAATATTTTTTCAGCAGAAAAAATTACGAGCCGGGGTCGCGAAATTTTCGAGCGACGGCGAGAAAATATTCGTGACCAATATAGTTTTCAAACTATATTGACCTTACTTTTACGGTATTTTTCTTTTCTTTGTCTACCTTTTTTATCTTAACCGTGAGCAGTCCGTGGCGTTCGGTTGCTTCTACTTCTTCCGGTTCCACTTCGGCGGGAAGAGAAATAGTCCTAGAAAATCTACCCCAATACAACTCTTGGGTAAAATAATTGTCTTCATCCACCGTCCTTGATTCTTCGCGCTCTCCGCGGATGGTTATTGTGTCTCTCGCGATGGACAGCTCCAGGTCTTCCGGCTTAACCCCCGCAACCATGGTCTGGATAATTATGTCGGTCGGTGTTTGATAAACATCCACGGATAATTCAGCTTCTTCGTTTTCTTCCTCTATCCAGTTGTTGCCCGGTTTTTTATCTCCCTTCCCTACCTTTATCGAATATTCTTTTCTTGTTTCGGGCTCTTCTTCCACATTCACGCTTCCCGTTAATCTTTCAAAAAAACTTCTTTTTTTGTTGTCCATTATATCTTTCGAAGTTAACCCCGACGCCTTTTGGGTCGGAGCCCCGACTGTAACGTCGGGGTTGATAAAAATTTACTTAACTTTCTTGACCCATTCTCCTGACTTTTTCAAAAAGTAGCATAACTATAATTGTGACGACCCACAAAAAAGCGAACACTTTCAAAAAGTCATTTCCGTCATTTCTTATTATAAAAAAATTAAACGCGCTATGCAAGGCAATTGCCGCGATAAAGCCTAGAAAAACATGCCAAAATTTCCTGAGTCCTTCAGTCCGCCAGGAGACTCCTATCGCGATACCTAGAACCCCGGAAGCAATGGTGTGCAGGAGCGTGGAACCCATGAATCTGAGCTGTCCGGTAAGTAAGGCGACAGTTGCCCCGCTAACAGAAAGCGGTTTAATCAAAAACAGCGCGTTTTCAAGAGCCGCGAAGCCTAGAGCGGCAGTTATCATGTAAATAGGCCATTCTACCGGCTTGTGGGCATGGTTTGTTTTATAAAGGACTATTAGTACGGCCAAGTACTTCAGTATTTCTTCGGCGCTTGCCCACAGTATGATCTGCGCGTTGTGCGAATCCACCAAGCCTTGTATGAATTTTTCAATCGGCAATACCGCGACTACCGACATCATTCCCAAAATGAAAACTATCGCAAGCAGTCCTTTTGGTTCCGGGTCTTGTTCTTCTTTGAGCCAAAACCATAGCCATAAAAGCGAAGGAATTACTCCTACTAAGAATGCCAGTCCTAAAATTTTAGGGTCGCTTGTTATGAAGGCCATTTTTCGACAATAAGTAGGTTATTTTTTGCGGGCATCATCGACCAGATTTCTTCCGTGACAAAAGGAATAAAAGGGTGCAAAACTTTAAGCAGGGTAGTTAATTGGGCTAGAAGAAGCGCTTTTGCGGAATCGGCGTTTTTATTCTCCCTCGGCCCAGAGCCTACGGGCGCGGCCAGTATTTTTTTCTTTGAGCGTTCTATGATGACATCCGCGAATGTGTGCCAGAAGTGGTGGTAAAGTTTTTCTGCAACTAAGTAGAATTTATATTCGTCCATTTCTTTTGTTATTTCTTTTATTAAAGACTTTAGTTCTTCGTCCGAGGCTTTATCTTCTTCATCATAGGTTGGGATTTCCGGGACAGCGAAACCTTTTGTGTTTTCAAGAACAAAGCGGGTGGCGTTCCATATTTTATTCGCAAAATTTTTATACCCTCTGATTTTGTCCGGTGAAAGCGCAAGCGATGTGCCAGGCGTGTTTCCCACTACCATGCCCATCCTGAAAGCATCGGTACCGAACTGTTCCGTCAAGGTAAGAGGGTCTATCACATTTCCTTTACTTTTACTCATTTTCTGGCTTTTGGCGTCCAGGACCATTCCGTGCAGGTAAACGTTTTTAAAAGGAATTTTGTCTGTAATATATAGTCCGAGCATTATCATCCTAGAAACCCAGAAGAATATTATGTCTCCGCCTGTTTCCATCACATCTGTCGGGTAAAATGTTTTGAAATCTTTTCCGTCTGGATAACCTAGCACAATATATGGCCATTGCCCGGAAGAAAACCAGGTGTCAAAGGTGTCATTATCAGCAACTACGTCGCCTCCGCATTTTTCGCATTTCGTAATCTTATTTTCAATATCTGCCATGCCGTGTCCGCATTCTAGGCAGAGCTTGGCTGGTATCGGTATGCCCCAGACGATTTGCCTGGAAATGTTCCAATCCATTATATTGGAGAGCCAGTAGGTGGTGATTTTTTTGTAATGTTCGGGAATATATTTTACTTCCCCGCTTTCTATTTTCTCTAGCGCTTTTTCTGCCAAAGGTTTCATTTTTATAAACCACTGACTTTTAATTTGCGGCTCTATGATTGTTCCGCATTTGTAGCATGTTCGGACAACGTGTTTATAATTTTCATCTATTTTTTCTACCAAACCTTTTTTTTGCAGTTTTTCAATAATTAAAGGTCTAGCTTTTTTGATGTGTAACCCTGCAAATTCTCCGGCGATTGGCAAAAGTTTTCCATTTTCATCAATAACCTGTTCTTTATCCAAATTATGTCTTTCAGCAATGCCGAAATCGGCAACGTCATGCCATGGAGTTATAGTCATGACACCTGTACCGAATTCCATATCTACGGCTTCATCTTTTATTATAGTGGCCTCTAATGGCCCATTTATCCATTCAAGATTTATTTTTTGTCCGTTTTTATACTCAGCATATCTTTTATCATCCGGATGCATGGTCACATATTTATCTCCAAATTTTGTTTCGGGACGTGAAGTAGAGATAATAAATGGTCCGTATTTTAAATAGTAATATTGCTCAACCCTCTCTTCGTCTTTTATTTCCAGGTCGGAAAAAGAAGTTTGATGTTTTGAACACCAGCTCACGATTCTGTTTCCGCGGTAAATCAAGTTGTCGTCATACATTCTTTTGAAAGTCTGATATACGGTTTTTACCACGCTGTCGTCCAGAGTAAATTTCTCGCGCGACCAGTCGCAGGATGCTCCCATCTTTTTTATTTGGGATTTAATATTGACAGAATTAGCCAGAGTGAAGTCCAAAATTTCCTTATATAATTCTTTCGGGTCCATTCCGAATCTGGTGCGTCCTTCTTTTTCCAGCTTTTTTTCGTAGACAACCTGGGTTTCAAAGCCGGCATGGTCAAGCCCCGGCAGCCAAAGCGTTTTAAAACCCCGCATTCTTTTGTATCTAACCATTATGTCTTCAATCGTCATTACCAGACCGTGACCCGCATGTAGAGAGCCGTTAGCGTTCACAGGAGGCATTATTATAGTGAAGGCTTTATTATTGCCGGAGTTAGGCAGGCCTGCCTGCGCAGGCAGGTTGTCCGGGTTAAAAAAACCGCTTTCCTCCCAAAGCTTGTAGATCCTGTCTTCTGTGTTTTTAGGGTCGTAAGGTTTGAGTAATTTCTCATCCATGCCTTAATAATATCAATTAAAGCCTTAAATTGCCAGTTGCTTTTATGCTGGAGAGACTTGGAACTTTCCCGTGCCTACCGGCAGGCAGGTTTTTATTTTTTTGATAATTCAAATAGCCGGCAATGCCTATCATGAGAGAATTGTCGGTAGATAATTCTTTGGTGGGGAACTTAACTTCCGTATTTTTTCCGGCCAATTTTTTCATTTCATTCCTGAGATGTTTATTCGCGGATACTCCTCCTCCCACCAGAACGGTTTTTATTTTATATTGCTCTATGGCCCTTTTTGTCTTATGGGTAAGACACTCTATTGCCGCATTTTCAAATTCCAAAGCGATTTCTGATTTTTTCCCCTTGCTTATTTTTTCAATGCCGCCCAAATCTCTTATCAAATATAAAACAGCTGTCTTGAGTCCTGAAAAAGAAAAATTAAAATTCTTTGTATGAAGCATCGGGCGAGGGAGAGAAAAAGGAAATAAGCTTTGATGGGACTCCGCAGGGCGACGGCCCGAGGACTGAGCAAATTTTTTAGAAGAAAAATTGCGACCCTGAAAAGTTTGATTTTCTTTTTCTCGGAGCCTAAGCTCTTCCGCAAGTTTGGATATTTGCGGTCCGCCGGGATAGGGCAGTCCGAGCATCCTGGCAGCTTTGTCAAAAGCTTCGCCCACTGCGTCGTCCAGGGTTTCTCCGATTATTTTATAATCCATCCATTTTTTCAAAAGCACGAGTTCCGTGTGTCCGCCGGATACCAACAGGGCAAGCGCCGGACTTTTTATTTTTGAAATTTTAAAAGTTCCTTTGTTTTTACCAAATACGGAAAGCAGGTGGCCTTCCATATGGTTTACCGGAATAAGCGGCACCTTCCATTTTTCCGCCAATTCTTGCGCGAAAACTATTCCGGTCCAAAGAGCGGGTTCAAGGCCCGGGCCGTATGTTACCGCGATAAGGTCTACCGGTTTTGACTTTTTCTCCAAGCCGGCTTTTTTTAGTGTTCGCCTTAATACAACCGGCAGATTTTTTATATGTTCCCGTTTTGCGAGTGCCGGGAAAACTCCCCCGAAAGGTATATGAATATCTATTTGCGACGAGACCGTGTCCCCTAGAACTTTAAAAGAAGCATTATTAATGCCTCCTTTCGCTTCCATTATACTTATGCCCGTTTCGTCGCAGGATGTTTCGATGCTTAAAATTCTCATGTGGGCGACACAGGGATCGAACCTGTGACCTTGTCTACGTCAAAGACACGCTCTACCAACTGAGCTAGCCGCCCATGTTTTATGATATTACATCTTTGCGCTGATTCTTTCAAGGGCGAGAATGAAAGCGCCCATACGCAAATTTGTTTTATTTTCTTTGGCTTTTTCTGATATTTTTTTCGCCGAGTCTTCCATCATTTGTTTTAACTTAACAAAAACTTCCTTTTCGCTCCAATGTTCTTTTTTAAGATTTTGGTCCCATTCAAAATAGGATACTGTCACTCCGCCGGAGTTTGCGAGCACGTCGGGTATTACCGGTATTCCTTTTTTAAACAAAATCTCGTCAGCTTCAGGCGTAGTGGGGCCGTTAGCGATTTCTACAATCGCCTTGGCTTTTATCCTGTCGGCATTTTCGTTCGTTATCTGGTTTTCAAATGCAGCCGGTATAAGTAAATCACATCCTGTTTCCAAGAGTTCGGCGTTTGTAATATCTTTGCTCCCGGGAAAGCCCGAAAGAGAGCCGGTCTTTTTTTTATATTCTAAAAGTTTGGAAATATCCAAACCGTTTTCGTTATATATTCCTCCTTTGGAATCAGAAATCGCGACGATTGTGTGTCCGGCATTGCTAAATATTAGACCGGCGAAACTCCCTGCATTGCCAAAACCTTGAATGGCTATTTTGCATTGCTCCGGCAGGTTAAATTCTTTCTTTAGTTTTTCAAATGCGTAAAATGCACCCTGCGCGGTGGAGGTGTTTCTTCCTTCCGAGCCTCCTTTGTCAAGCGGTTTGCCGGTAATAACCGCTCCCGACTTGTCTCCCGTAATTTTTCCATATTCGTCGGCGATCCAGGCCATTATTTCGGGGGTAGTATTTACATCTGGCGCCGGCACATCCTTGAGCGGACCTAAAATGTCCGAAAGTTTTCTTGCCCACCCACGAGAAAGTTCCTCCAGCTCTTTTTTTGATAAAGTTTTCGGGTCTACCGTTACTCCGCCCTTGCCTCCGCCCATGGGGATGTTTGCTACCGCGCATTTTATGGCCATCCAGAATGCGAGCGCCTTTACTTCGTTTATCTCCGTGTCCGGATGGTATCTGATTCCGCCCTTGTACGGACCGAGAGCATTGTTATATTCCACCCGGTATCCTTCAAAAATTTTCACAGAGCCGTCATCCATTTTTACCGGTATAGATATTCTTATGTCCCGGTCAGGCTGTCGCAACCTTGAGATGAACTCTTGTCCGAAATCCTTAATTTGAGAAACCTTATCTAACTGTGCCATCGCGTTTTCAAATGGGTTTTTCATAGATCTTTATTTTACCATTAATTTTTCCAATATCTCAAGTTCTTCTTTTGAGTTGGCCCCCAAGGCTTCTCTCGGGTCGATTTGGATGCTTTCTATGTCTATTCCTTGCTCTACAGCTGATTTTAAAACATCGGTAAGGTAATATTCTCCTTGCGTGTTATCAGTTTTTAACTTTTCAAGTTCTTGCCATAAAAACTGAGCGTCAAAACAAAAATAACAAGGGTTAACTTCCTTAACCCCTTTTTCTTCTTCGGTAGCGTCGTTATATTCTACCGTTTTTAAAATTTTTCTATTTTTGTCTCTTATTACTCTCGAAAATCCTACAAAATTTGACCGCCAATCCTGAAAGTCTTCTAATTCAACAGTGGCCATGACAATTTTCTTGTTCATTCCTACCTGTTTTTCCACAAGTTTATTTATTGTATCTGCGGTAGTAAAAGGTTGATCTCCATATAGAACCACTATGCTACTAGCTTCATTCTTTACACCGTGTTTTACGGCGTTTACAGCATGACCTGTTCCTAATTGTTCTTTTTGCTCAACATAGTTGTAATTACCTCCTAATTCCTTAATAACTGCCTCTTTGCCGTGCCCTACAACTATGTATGGTTTTCCAAATTCTAAATCTTTTATTCTATCTAAAAGATGTTTGATTATAGGCTGGCCTGCTAGAGGTACTAGAACTTTCGGCAAATCATTATTCATACGGGTTCCTTTTCCCGCGGCTAAAATGATAATTTGGATTTTTTCTACAGCCATACGAGGATTATACACTAAGGCTCTCTTTTTTCAATTTCCTTCAAAACTTTCGGGATTTTTTTAAAATCCTGAATTAAAACTTCGCGCATGGAGCCGTCGTAAAGAGCCGCCGCCGGGTGGTAAAGAGGGAAGAAGTATTTTGTCGACATGCCCTTGAAAGGCTTGATGAGAAGTTTTCCATGCGCTCCCGATATTTGCAACTCTGGGAAAAAATTGTTCATCGCGTGCCTGCCCAAGAAGATTATAAGTTTCGGAGAAATGATTTTGAGTTCATCGAGTAGCCACTCTCTGCAGGCGGATTTTTCCGCAGGAAGAGGGTCGCGGTTGTCCGGCGGCCTGTATTTCACTATGTTTGTTATGTATATGTCCTCCCGTTTTAAGTTTATAATCCCGAGCATTTCATCCAGGAATTTTCCTGCTGCTCCTACGAAAGGCACCCCGAGTTTGTCTTCGGATTTTCCCGGCGCTTCACCGATGAATACTATTTCTGCTTCTGCGCTACCGGCCCCGGGGACAGCCTGGGTGGCGGTCTTTTTGAGTTCGCATTCGCATTCTTCCATCCACTTTTTATGCAGGGCTTTTAGCTTATCGCCTTTGTCCATTTAAGGATTGTATAAGATAGGGAGTTTATTATCAATTAAAATCCACATATTGACGTTTGATAAACATTTAAATTAATGCTATAAAAATGTCGAGTATCGTCAGGGTCGCAGTAAAAAAACAACGCAGTTCTTTTCGGAGGGAATAGGTATCATGCGCGATGAAGAAAACACGCGTTCACCTCAGCCAGGAGATGACACCCGGTGTTTCACCGCACCCAGTTCGCAGCATCTGGAGGCAATGGCGGCCATTGAGGCCGCGCACATTCCTCCCGAGGAGTTGCTTTGGGACCGCTTGGAGTTTGAGCGGCGGCAGCAGCAGTAAGACGGACGCCCCTGTTCCCGTGGCTAAGACGGCCATGGGAACAGGGGCCATAGATTCCTCCGCAGTATTTTTTTACACGAGCCATGAGGTTCGTAACAGGCCTCATGAAGATGCACTCTTGATGGGGCCTAATTCGTTCTAGTTAAGTTTCGTTTGGTGACCCTACTGGGAACCGCGAGTACGCTTTCGGTCACAAGTATTTTTCTACTGAAAAATCTCGCGACCCCGCCTCAGCCCGCCGGCTTCCGGCCTTCGATTCTCTCCGTAAGGAGATCACTAACGACACCAAAAAACACCAGATGAATTCTGGTGTTTTTTGGTCGTGTGACCCTACTGGGAATCGAACCCAGATTGACGGATTGAAAACCCGCTGTCCTAACCGTTAGACGATAGGGCCCTAAATCAAAGATTTGATCGGGCGTCCGCCAAAGGCGGATTAGCCTAAAACGAACAAAAGAAATATATCATTTTTTTGAAAAAATCGCAAAAAATGCTAGATTAAACAGCAAGGAGATGTGGCAGAGTGGTTGAATGCACCGGTTTCGAAAACCGGCATGCCGAAAGGCATCGGGGGTTCGAATCCTCCCATCTCCGCAATGATTCGCAAGGACTGCTGAACGCAGTCCGAGCGGAACATCATTGCGTGAGAGCGGGAAATGAGAAAGCCGGAGGCCGACGGGCCGAGGCAGGGTCGTGCGAATTTTCAACAGAAAATTACGCCTGACCGAATCCTCCCATCTCCGCAACGGTTTTGTGATAAACTGAGAATATGAAAGTTTTTAAAAATGGACTAGCAACCGGATTATTTCTTCAGCTTGCCGTGGGTCCAGTTTTCTTTTTTATAGCGAATTTAACACTACAAAAAACAATTTTTGATGGTTTTGCCGCTGTTATAGGAGTTGCTTTAGCTGATTATTTTTACATAACACTTGCAGTCCTTGGGGTTGGGAAATTATTGGAAAAAGAAAAAATCAAGAAAGCATTTGGAATCATTAGTTCTATAATTCTCGTTCTATTCGGTATCTTTATAATTAAAAACATAACCGGAGAAAGTATTTCAAATACAGTAGAAATAAACTCAATTAGTCTTTTTAGCAGTTTTATATCAACTTTTTTACTTACAATCTCCAGTCCTTTAACTATCGTTATATTTACTAGCGTCTTCGCGTCAAAAGTTATTGAATATAACTATAATAAACGAGAATTACTTACTTTCGGCATTTCAACTGGATTGGCAACACTGCTATTTATGGGAGTATCGGTAGTTTTTTTCTCCTTGGTAAAGCAAACCATACCTATTGCCTTGATTCAGACGTTAAACATAATCGTCGGATGTTTATTAATTGGGTATGGGGCAATGAGGCTTGTAAAGAGCTTAAGGGCTAAATAAACCCTTATTTATCAACAAAAGCAGTTACAACTGCGTATCAAATTGCCCGCAACGACTTTTGTGATAAAATAAAATATATGATTGTTAATCTTTTAAAAAAAGAATTTCCACCACTTCCAAGTGACGAATTAGATGAAAGAACTAAAAAAGCAGTTGCCTTATTTAAAATAATTGTAATAAAAGCGCAGGAAGAAAAATGGCAATATGTAACCTTGTCCGGTTTTGCGGTTGACTCCTATCTTGGTTATATGTCCAGGAATCATAAGGATGTTGATTTCATAATAGATAGAAATGATATTGAAGCGGTTAAATTATTTTTAGAACAAGAAGGTCATCTAGTTTGTGAATCAAAAAAATACGGTAACGATTTATTAAGAATTGATCCGATTGATATAGAAACAACTCGTGCCGCTCATTGCGATATCCATATTAGTTTTTTTGATGGTAAAACAGGAGAAGTGGTAATACCAATGCTGGGTAAAGAAATGCGTTTAAAGGGTAACTATAGTGATATTTCTACTGAAAAAGAATTTTTAGGCGTTAAGGTAAAGGTATTACTCCCTAAGTTATTACTTGAAGAAAAGAAAGGCTGGGTAGAAAAAATTGGTTTATCCGGGCGAGAAGAGAGAAACAATTTGGAGAATATTAAAATAGGAAAGATAATTTCTCAGCTTGAAGTTTAAACCCTACTTGGAGTCAAAATATCCTTATTTACCAACAAAGCAGTTACAACTGCGTATCAAACTACCCGCAAATATTTTTCTGTTTTTATTCCAAAATAAGTTTTTTAAATTCCTCCACCATGGGCACTTGATCTGCTTCCAGGCCATATTCTAATGCCGTGAAATATGAGACAAAATCAGCCACCAAAAGGGAAGAGAATATCTTCTCCCACACACTCTGTCCTTTTATCTCCAAAGTTTCAATTTTTAAATTTCGGTCTTTGTATAGTTTTTGGAGCACTTCCATTCTTTTTAAAATTTTCGGGTTATCATCGGAGTCTTTTAAGATTAAAAAATAAAACTTCTCGCTAAGTTCTTTGGTGGAGTCCTGTACATCAAAGCCGTTCATGTCGTTATGGTTTAATTCCGGGAAAATATTGTAAAAAGCTGGAATTTTTCCGGTCTCGTTTAGTTTAATTTTCCAGTTATAGGCCACGGACGTATTGGTATTGGAAGAATAGATGACCGGAACATAACCTTTCATTTTTTTTGCCAAGTTCTTTCCGGCCTCCTCATAGTCGGACGGGTTGAGAGTTGCCGCCAGAGTACTTATATTCTTCAGCTCGTCTTCTTCCCCGACTATTTTTAAAAAAGCTTTTATTGAAAATCCGAGAGCCGAGCGTGGCTGGATACCCGTATTAGGTAGCTGTATATATGGAGTTTCGTTTTCTACCGCAAGCCGTAGCAACTCTCCGCCTACCGCGATGACAGCCATATCGAGGTCGTTATCTTTTGCTTCCATGAACGCATCTATTACTTCCTCGGTATTTCCGGAATAAGAACTGAGTATAATAAGCTTGTTTCTTAATTCAGCCATAGGCAGCTTCGGGAGTCCGTAGTCTCGGCGAACCGAAAAATCAAGATTTGGCTTGCAAATTTTTAAGAGTTCAGCTGCGTGCGCGGATCCGCCCATCCCTACGACCGCAAAGCTGGATTTTTTAGGAAGATGCTCTCCGTTTACAATTTCAGGCTCGTAGGAGAATTGGGTGTGGAAATTTTTTATTGCTTCATACATCATGACTTGGAGGAATTTTAACATAGTTTACAGGGCTTACCAAGCAAGTTTTTCACCGTATTAACTTAGCTGTTGCTACGTCTATATAGCATGAGATACGCTGGTCGCACGTGTCTTTTTGTAGGATTATCAGCTATATCTAATAAGACTATGGACGAAGAAAAATGTGCTACTTGTGGTAATAATCCATGCACCTGCTCAAAGTAAAAGATTATCTCGCGTTTAAGTAAAGATAAATATCTTCCAGAGCTCTGACAGCATCGCCGGCCGCGATATTGTTTTGGTGATAGAGTACATTCGTGCAGTCTCCCGCCGCCCAGATGCCGGGGATTTCCGTTTTCTGATCCCAGGCGTTTATTTTTACCCGGGAAATTTCATCGAGCGGCACCAAGCCTTTCACAAAAGCGGTGTTCGGTATTTGCCCGATTTCAACGAAAATACCCCCCACTTTAAGGGTTTTTTCTTCTCCCGTCAGGACATCCTTATAAACGAGTCCGTCCACGAAATTTTCGCCGGTAATTTCCAAAATTTCCACGTTTTTTACCGCCCGCATTTTCGGATTTTGCAGGACTTTTTCAATGGTTATGGCATCCGCGCGGAAAGTATCTCCACGGTTAAAAAGTGTTACCGATTTACAGTAAGCGAGAAGCTGGGCTGCGGATTCAAATCCGGCATTACCTCCGCCAATTACGGCGACATCCTGGTCCGCGAAAAGAGGTCCGTCACATGAAGCGCAATAGGTGAGGCCTTTATTTTCAAATATGTCCGCGTTCTTCGCGTTTATTTTTCTTCGGCCGCTGCCGCTCGCGATTAATATGGTTTTGGAAGTAAATTCTTTTCCGGATTCAGTCTTTACCAAAAATAGCGATTCGGACGTTGGACGTCCGACTACTTTCGGACGTCCAACGTCCGAAATATTTGAAATACTGGCAACTTTTTCTCCTTCGGCAACTTCTAGGCTTTCGCCCTCATTTGCCATCACATGCTTTTTAAAATTTTCCGCGAGTTCGTTTCCAGAAAGGGAAGTCGTGCCTATCCAGTTAAATATTTGCTCGGACACTACGGACTGCCCGCCCCATTCAAAGGTTATAAAAAGCGTTTTAAGTCTCTTTCTGGCTGCGTAAACAGCTGCAGCTGTGCCGGCAGGCCCACCCCCAATAATTATTAGGTCATAAGTCATATATTTACATTATACACTAGGAGTCAAGTTTTTATTTTTTGTTTCTCCTCAGAAAAGCCGGAACAGCGCTCCAGTCGTCATTGTCGTCGTCAATTATTATTTCTTCCTTAGATTCCTTTTTTTCTGTTTTCTTTATGAAGTCGTTATTGCTTATGCTGTTGTTCTGCAGGCTGTTGTTTATTTCTCTTTTTATAACCGCAGGACTTTCATCTTTTACCAGTGTGCCTATTTGCGCTCCGGAAAAAAGGCTCTTGCGTGGCATGTCGGAAGGGAAAGATGTAGCGATAACCGTTACTTTTATTTCTCCTTTCTTTAATTTTTCATCGCGTATAGTTCCGAAAATAACCTTCGCATCCTTGTCGATAGATTCGGTGATTATCTTCGCCGCTTCCTGGATTTCATTTATGGTCAAGTCTTCGCCTCCGGAGATGGCAAAGAGAACACCCTTTGCTCCGTGCACGGAAACCTCCAGAAGGGGAGAGTTGATGGCAGCGAGAGCCGCTTTCTCGGCGCGCTTTTCTCCCGAAGAGCTGCCTATGCCCATGAGCGCGCTACCGGCGTTTGACATGATGGCTCGTATGTCCGCAAAGTCCACATTTATAACGCCCGGAGTGGTAATAAGGTCGGAAATGCCTTCTACGGCCTGCCTTAAAACGTCGTCGCATTTTATGAAAGCGTCTTTAAAATTGGTGTTATTGTCGGCTAATTGAAGCAGTTTGTCGTTCGGGATGATGATTATTGCATCAACTTCCTTGGCCAGCTCCTCAATTCCTTTTTCTGCTATTTTCATCCTGTGGCTACCTTCAAAGAAAAACGGCTTGGTTGTGACTGCTACCGTGAGGATGCCCTGTTCTTTTGCCGCGCGCGCTACGATTGGCGCCGCCCCTGTTCCCGTGCCTCCCCCCATTCCGCAAGCTAGGAAAATCATATCGGCTCCCTTTATCACATCCTGGATTTCTGATTTTGTTTCTTCGGCTGCCTTTTTACCTATCTCCGGATCCATTCCCGCTCCGAGTCCTTTCGTCAGGTTTTTTCCAATATGGATTTTTTTATCAGCGAGAGAGTGATGCAGGTCCTGTGTGTCGGTATTCATGCAAATAAAAGAAACTCCTTTTACTTTGGAATTTATCATGTGATTTACCGCGTTCTTTCCGGAGCCTCCGATACCTATGACCATAATGCGGGCAAAACTCTCTATTGATTGGTTTACTTTTGGCATAATTTTTTTAGCTCGCCCCGCCGTGGCGGGGAATAATTTAACTTATATAAAGTCATACTAACACTAGGGCGGAAAAAAGCAAATAATTAGGTTTTAGTGACCAGTGACTAGCTTCTAGGAATTGAAACCTAAAACCCAATTTCTAGGGCATGAGCTGTTTCATGCTTGATTTTATTGTATTTTTCAGGTCTTTGAAAAGGTTGCTGAAAGAGCTGTCCGAGTAGCTTCCTCCGTCTTTACCCGCGGTTAAAAGTCCGAGCGTGGTAAACCAGGACGGGTCGCGCAGCTTGGTCTTAGCTGTGCCGAAAATATCCGTGGCTCCTATACTAGAAGGTAGCTTGAGAACCGATTTTGAAAGTTCCAAAAGTCCCGGCGTGTTAGCTCCTCCGCCTACGAAGACTACTCCGGCCGGCAGGAGCTCGGCTCTTTTTATTTTCTTTAAATTGTTTTCTACCGATTCGAAGATATCGCACAGGCGCGCTTCAATAACTTCGTTAAGTTTCTTACTTGAGAATTCTTCGCGGGCGCCTGCATGCGCAGGCAGGTTTCCGAGCTTTAATTCGTCCGCTTTTTCAAGCGGAATTTTGAAGCCGAGAGCAATGTCGTTCGTTATCTCCGTTCCTCCGATGGAAAAAGTGTGCATTGAAATTAATTTTCCGTCTTCAAATACAGATAGCGATGTTGTTTCCGCCCCGATGTCTACCAAGGCAACGCCCACGATTTTTTGTTTTTCGGAAAGGACAATACCGGCGCATGCTATCGGGGAAGCTATTACATCTATTGCCTCCACTCCGGCCTCCGCTATGACCCCGAGCAAATCCTCCAAATGAACCATGGAATACGTTATAAAAAGAGCTTTAGCCTCTATTTTTGTGCCTTGCATGCCCTCCATTCTTCCTAGCACCTCTTTGCCGTCTAGCCTGAAAGAAAGCGGATATATATGTATTATTTTCTTATTGCCGGTGCTCAAGTTGTCTTCGCAGTCGGAGAGGGCCTTGTTTATATCTAAATTGGTGACTTCGCCGTCCGCCTTGGAGACTATTGTTTCGCCGGCGCTTATTTCTCCGCGCAGGGTGGTGCCTGAAACCGAAACAAAAGCTTTTTTTATTTTAATGCCTGAAGATTTCTCCGCCATGTCTACGGCAGCCTTCACGGAGACAGAGGCTAGGTCGGGATTTGTGACATAGCCGTGCCGCATACCCAGGGTCGCCGCTTCGCCTACGCCAATAATTTTAGGATTTTTTTCTCCCCTTAGAAATTCTCCCACCACGACTCTTGTTGTCTGTGAGCCCACGTCTATTCCTATCGAAATATTTCTTATCATCCCGGTACTAAAATTTTAAGCTCTAATACCTGTAATTATATCACGTAATCAAAAATTTAGTACGGGACAAGTGTTTTTCTTCATATTTTTGCTCTAGCTGTTCCATTTTCTTGCCGTGGTCAAGGCCTTTCAGATGAAGCATTCCGTGGATAACTAAAAATCCAAGAAATTTTGGAAAAGTCCGGGAAAAACCCGCGGCTTCTCTCCTGATGACCTCGGGGCAGAGCACAAGCTCGCCTAAATTTTTACCCAAAGCAAAAGATAAGACGTTCGTCGGTTTGTCTTTTTTCCGCCATTTTTTGTTTAGTGCCCGCGATTCTTTCTCAGTCACGTATGCGACGGACAGGGAATAGCTTGTTCCCAAAATATCGTTTTTAATTTTAACAAAAGGCAAGCTCGGCAGCTTGCCTTTTGTCTTATTTACCAAAGAGAATTCTCCGGGCATAGTTTATTTTGTTACCATCTTGCCCAGTTTCTTGAGTTTTTCTATTTCCTTTCTGCGTCCCATTCTTTTTAGCGCGCTCTTTTTTATTTTGAGTTTGGATTCCTTGCGTACATTATAGCGGGCGCCTTTCACTTTTCGGATGATGCCGGACTCCTGGATTCGGCGGGAAAAGCGACGTAAAATGCTCGAGTTATTTTCGTTTGGGTTTTTCTTGACCTCTATTACTGTTTTTGCCATCCCGGTACTAAAATTTTAAACTTTACTAATAGCGACCCTGTTCCGTAATCAAAAATTTAGTACGGGACAGGTATGAACCTTAGGTTACCATAAATCATATTTTTAGCAAGTTTATAGCTCTCTCTTATTGACTTTTTCGTAAAAAAAGCTATGATGGTTATCTGCTATTAGTCGAAAATTTAATGTATATAATTGATTACGTAACATGCAACAAGCAGCTGATTACATAACGGAAGAAAAAAGGAAAGCTTTGGAGATAGAGCTTAAAGATCTAAAGGGCCCAAAAAGAAAAGAATTACTGAACGCGCTCTTATACGCAAAGTCTTTGGGTGATTTGTCTGAAAA
Source organism: Minisyncoccota bacterium (assembly GCA_036517215.1). Lineage (GTDB taxonomy): Bacteria > Patescibacteriota > Minisyncoccia > Phycocordibacterales > UBA9973 > UBA9973. Next base: position 16,708 of record DATDXF010000021.1, read on the forward strand.
CGCCGAATATCACCAGACCCGTGAAGAACAAGGGAAGCTGGAAGCGCGTATATCAAAGATAGAGCAAATCCTGCAGGATTCGCATACGGTCAAAGGCGGCGGCGGCGACATAATCGAAATAGGTTCAAAGGTGGTTGTGCAGAAAGACGGCACAAAGGAAAATAAAAATTATGTTATAGTAGGAAGTGAGGAGGCTGACATGGCAAGCGGTAAAATCTCCAACCGCTCTCCGCTCGGCGTCGCCCTGTTCGGGAAAAAGAAGGGCGATAGTGTTTCCCTTAACGCCCCAAACGGCGTGGCAAATTATAAGATCCTCAGCGTGTCTTAATTGTTTTCATAAATTTTTTGAATTAAAAATGTCTTCTATTGACGAGATTAGGGACATCAGAATAAAAAAACTACAGCTCTTAAAAGACAAGGGCTTAAATCCGTATCCCGCTCATTCAAAAAGGGAGCTATCTCTCGCGGAGGCGGCTCTTAATTTTGCCGAGCTTGAAGCTGGCAAGGAAGAAAAATGGGTGGCCGGCAGGATAATGTCCATCCGCGGTCAGGGGGCAATTATTTTTATAACTTTAAATGACGGCACCGGCCTGTTCCAGGGGCTTCTTAAAAGAGATGTTATCGGCGGCGAAAAGTTCGATTTTTGGAATGAAGTCGTGGATATAGGAGACTTTGTGGAAGTCCGGGGTATTTTTTTTACGACCAACAGGGGAGAGAAGACCGTAGAGATAAAGGACTGGCGAATGATATCAAAGAGCTTAAGGCCGTTGCCGGAAAAGTGGCACGGGCTTACGGACGTCGAAGAAAGATTCCGCAAAAGATATCTGGATATTTTGATGAACCCGGAACTGAAAGACCTTTTCGCAAAGAAGGCTAAGTTTTGGGACGCGACCCGTAATTTTTTGAAAAAAGAAAATTTCTTGGAAGTGGAGACGCCGACTTTGGAAGTGACCACGGGCGGAGCAGAAGCGCGGCCTTTCAAGACTCATCACAACGATTTTGACATGGATGTTTTTATGAGGATTTCAGTGGGAGAGCTTTGGCAGAAACGCCTGCTCGCCGCGGGATTTCCCCGCGTCTTTGAAATCGGCAGAGTGTACAGGAATGAAGGTTCCAGCCCGGAGCATACACAGGAATTTACGGGTTTGGAATTCTACTCTGGCTACATGGATTACCGGCAGGGCATGGAATTTACGGAGAAAATGATAAAAGAAGTCGCCATGGAAACCTTTGGAACTTTGCAGTTTGAAACCCACGGGCACCAGGTGGATTTATCCGCACCATGGGAGCGGATCCCTTACGTCGATACCGTTAAAAAAATGCTTGGCATTGATATACTTTCCGCAACGGAGAAAGAAATGATGGAGAAATTGGATGAACTGAAAATAAAGTATGAGGGGATAAATAAAGAAAGGCTGACCGACTCTCTCTGGAAATATTGCCGCAAGCAAATTGTCGGGCCCGCCTGGCTCATTGACGTGCCAAAGCTGGTGTCACCGCTTTCAAAAGTCAAACCGGAAAACCCGCTTTTGACCGAACGCGTTCAGCTTATTTTGGCCGGGGCGGAATGCACAAACGGCTTTTCCGAATTAAATGACCCCATAGATCAAAGCGAGCGCTTTGAAGTCCAGAGGAAATTAATCGAAGGGGGAGACGAAGAAGCCATGATGCCGGATGATGAATTCGTGGAAATGCTTGAACACGGCATGCCTCCCGCTTTCGGTTTTGCTTACGGCGACAGGCTTTTCACTTTCTTAGTGGACAAGCCTCTCCGTGAAACCCAGCTTTTCCCGCTGATGCGTCCGGAAGGGCAGCCTGCAGTCAAAAAGAAAACCATGATGGCCGTGGCCGTGCTGAATAAAGAAGCTAAGATGGAGCCATGGCAGGAATTAAATACTATTGCCCACCTAAACGCCGCTTTCGGCGCCCGAGTCGGCAGGGGAGACTTGTTTACGAGGGACACTATAACTTCCAAAGATAACCAGAAAATAAAACTGAATATTAAAAACGCGATAATGATAAAAACTTCGCCTTCGGGCAAGGATTTGCGGGGGCTACTTGCCGCGGCCAAAGAGGGCAAGCTAGAAGTCGATGAGTTCATACGGGAAATGATAGAAACGACCAGCGACAAAAAAGTGATTGAAATGACTGCCGCCAAAAATTTTGACGAGATTGAATATCTGGGAGTTCTGGTTTACGGGCCAAAAGATGTCGTCGAGAAACTAACCTCGGATTTTAAACTGTATTAAAAACAAAGATACCCCGCTAAGATGGGTATCCGCGGGGTACTGCTTGGCGGCATAAACCGCGCCAGATGATTTGTGGGGCGAACCCCGCCGGCATACTCACGGCGGGGTGTCCTCGGGTTCTTCGCTCCCGCCTTTCAGGAGATCCTCGGTCTCCTTGTCGAGCGTTGAGGACTCGTCCATGGTCGCGAGTGCCATGTCCACTTCCGCGTAGAGCTCTCGGATGTATTCCGGGATCTCTTGCGTGTCGTCCAGGTCGGGAGCAGAGCAGTCTTCCAACTCCGCTTCCTCGACCTGTTCTTCGAAATTCCCCTCATCATCTACAAGAGGATGAGTTTTTCCGCATACAACGCACATCAGATACCTCCCAGTTCGTTTATAGTATAGCACGTTAAATGTTATTCGTCAAGCTAAAAAAGCGCCTTGTAAAGGCGCTTTTTGACACTCACAATACGAGATTATTTATAAGCTTCTACATATTCAAATTTGCCCCCAAAACGTTTTTCAATCAGTTTGACGAGTTCCTCATCTCCTTCAGGGGGTTTCCAATCTTTAGCGTGCGGTAAAAAATTATAATTTTCTCTATAGGCCAAAAGCACCTCCTGTACGCTGGCGGTAAGTTCGTTTAATAATGGTATTTGAAATCCCCTGTTGGTTTTTTCCAGAGCTCCATTTCTTCTTCTAAAGTCGTTATTTAGGACTCCAATTGTCCTTACTCGGGCTGTTTCACTTAGTTGAAGTTTTTTTTCTTGAACTTCAACTGCTTCTAACGCATCGGCGATTGTGGATGCGTGTTCAGGAAATCTAACAACTTTTCCGAGCCCTCTATTGTTTTCAAAAGGAATTTGGTCAATACTACTCATGCTTTTATTATACAACTCACTATATTTTTTGGCAAATACTACTATTCCAATATAAGAGGTTGCATAGGTATACTAATTATTGGTATAATAAAGAAATGAATACACCTAAAAAAGGGACATTTAGATATATAGTTTTTAAAGATGGGGACACTTGGTATGCGGTGGCCATGGAATTCAACATTGTAGAATCAAGCGAGGACCCAAAACTAGCCCTATTTAATTTATTTCAAGCTGTCAATGGATATATTGAATCAGCAAAGAAAGTTAAGGGTTCTCGTTTTCAGTCATTGAATCAATCCTCTGCTCCAGAGTATGAACAATTATGGAGGAATTTACACTCTAAAGATCCTATAAAATCTCCTTACCAAATTAACACTTACGGATTTTCAGCAGTAAATAATGCCTAAAAGGTTAGCAAATTGGACCTTTAAAGATGTTGAGAACTTTTTAAAGGAACATAACTTTGTACTAAACTACACTAACGGAAGCCATTTTTACTATTACGGACGGGGGAAAAATGTCTGTGTACCTTTTCATGGGAGTAAAGCTATAAAACTTAGAACTATGAAAGGTATAATTTTACAATCTGGAATAAGCGAAAAAGAATGGTTTAATAACTAAATACTATTACTATCTTCAATATCCCATTAAGACCACGCCACGATTTCATCAATACTTTTAGCTCGCAATAAAATAATTAAAAAATTCTCCTGAAACAAAAACCGCCTCGATTGATAAATCGAGGGGTCGCTTTGATGCTTGGCGAGAAAACTCGCCGATTTTTTTGTTTGGAAACATTGGCTCCACGGCCTCGTTCCTGCCTCCGCAGAACGAGGTCGTGCGCGCAGGAGTTTAGCGTTCCGGTCGCCAACCTCCCTCGAGCTGGATGCCCTTATCCAAGTCGTTGCCACTCTGGGGCAAGTCGCCGAGACCACATAAAATTATTCCGGCGATTATGGTCAGGAGGTCGGCAAAAATCCAAACTACCTCGAATACTCTAAAGGCGTAGATTCCCGCTACGCCGACTACACCAATGAGAAAAAACCCAACACCCACTCCCCATACCACATTCGATATCTTTATATTCATGGTTGTTCTCCTTCGTCCAAAATACATCATATTTTGTAATTTTCGTCAAGCAAAACCAGAATAATTAAGTTACCAAAGTTATCCACAGTTTAGGCTTGGTGTTATTTTAAGCTGTGGAATATAATGTATATGAAGTGGGAAAAAGTGGGAAATCTGTTAATAAGTAATTTTCTAAAAAATGTTGATCCCAGTATCAGAGCAAAGCTCAGTACGGGACACGTCGGCAAATAATATTATGCTCATAGGAGAATATATACATACGATTGACAATAAGAGCAGAATTTCCATGCCGGCTAAGTTCAGGAAAGAACTCGGCAAGAAAATTATTATTACTCCCGGACTCGGACAATGTTTGTTCATTTTCACGACAGCAGAATGGGTCAAGGTAAGTCGCAAGCTTTCCGATTCGGAATCGGATTTGTCTTTCCTCAAGGCTGACCAAAGAAATTTCAACCGGTACATGTTCGGGCGCGCGGCCGAAGTCGAGATTGATTCTATCGGCAGGATACTCATTCCGGAATTTCTGAAGGAAAGAATCGGGCTCAAAGGAACGGCGGCCATCATCGGAGTCAAAGACAGGGTAGAGGTCTGGAACGACAAAGCATGGGCCAAGAACCAGGAAGCGGTGGAAAAGCAGGCGGAAGGGTTGGCGGAGAAGCTGGCGAACAAGAGTTGATTTTCGAAAACATAATTTAGGGTACGGGTTTTTGAGCCTCCGCCAGACGGAGTGAACTTACAGAAATCCATTTATTCTTGCCCCGACCGGCAAGAAATACCCTAAATTATGCTTTTGAAAAGCGTCGCGTCTTAGTCGACTTACGCGACATGATTTAGCAAAATCAATCATGGAAAGCATACACAAGACAGTTCTTTTAAATGAAACAATAGATGGTTTGCTTGTCCCGAGCAAAGTCGAGGGGAATAAAAACCTTATTGTGCTTGACTGCACATTTGGCGGCGGAGGGCATAGCCTGGGAATCTGCCGGAAATTTCCCGGGGTAAGGGTTATAGCCCTGGACCAGGACAAAAGCGCTTTTCAAAAGGCCGAGTATAAGTTCAAGGATTTGGACTGCGACATAAAATTCATCAACTCGAATTTCAGGGATATAGATAAGGTTTTAGCAAAAGAAAATCCCGGAGGAGTCGATGCGGTTATATTTGATCTCGGTTTGAGCTCAGACCAGCTTGAAAATTCCGGAAGAGGATTTTCCTTCATGAAAGACGAGCCATTACTCATGACCATGAAAGAAAATCCTCTTCCGGAAGACTTGACCGCCTATGATGTGGTGAATACTTGGGGAGAGAAAAGCTTGGCGGATATTATCTACGGCTACGGAGAGGAAAAATTAAGCCGCAGGATTGCCAAAGCCATCGTAGAGAGTAGAGGCAAAGCCTCGATAAAAACCACTTTTGACCTGGTAAAGATAATAGAGACCGCCGTCGGTCGCGCGTACAAAAGACAAAAGGTGCATTGCGCGACGAGAACTTTCCAGGCCATACGCATAGCGGTAAATGACGAGCTCGGAAGTCTGGACGCCGGCCTTCACAAAGCTTTTGATTCACTGAAGCCGGGCGGGAGGATGTCGGTCATAAGTTTTCACAGCCTGGAGGATAGGATAGTAAAAAGGTTTTACCAAGGGGGGTTGGCGAAAAAAGGAGAGGCCATTTTAATAAATAAAAAGCCGATCATCCCGGGAGCCGAAGAATTGAAAGCAAACCCGAGAGCCCGGAGCGCGAAGCTGAGAATTTTAGAAAAAAAATAAAAATACAAAATAAAAACATGAGCCAAATAGCCTTACAATTTAAAACCCGTCTTGAGAATGTGAATATTATGAACAATAATATCGCCTTCGGTAGGCTCGTCTTGAACGCGATGCTTATTGCGACGGGTGTTTTAGCTATTTTATATATGTTAATTCTAGGCAACACGGTTTTTAATATAGTAGAGAGAAGGTCTTTGGAAAAGGAAGCTTTGGCTCTCGGGAATGAAGTAAGCGAGCTCGAGCTGTCTTACTTGTCGGTTTTGAGCAGCATAGACATGGCAATGTCTTTCGAAATGGGTTTTAAAGAAGCAAAGGCGACATTCGCCACCCGCAAACCCTTAGGTAGCCTAAAAATTGCCAACAATGAAATCTAGTTTCAAGGTCCGCTCCAGAGTTATTATTTTTTTCATGATGGTCTTTGCAGGGATACTCCTCTCAAAGCTTTTTTACGTGCAAGTGGTGAACGCTCGCATATATTCGGAAACAGCCGACAGGCAGTACGCTACGCCGTCTTCGGACATATATGAACGGGGTTCAATTTATTTTGAGCGCAAAGACGGCGAGCTCGTGTCTGCCGCGACGCAAACCTCCGGTTTTAAAATCGCGATAAACACGGAAAAGTTGGGAAACCCGGAAAACACTTATAAAAAATTATCCGAGGTCGCATCCGTCGACCGGGAGAATTTCATGGCGCGAGCCGAGAAGAAAGGAGACCCCTACGAAGAAGTGGCTGGCCGTCTTTCCAAAAAAGAAGCTGACGCGGTTTCCGCGCTCAAGCTTCCCGGTGTAAGCATTTTTAAAGAAAAGTGGCGGCTGTATCCCGGCGGGAGCATGGCCTCGCATACTTTGGGGTTCGTTGGATATAAAGGCTCGGAACTGGGTGGTCGCTACGGTCTGGAGCGGGGATATGATTCCACTCTCGCCCGCGACAGCAATAACCCATACATAAATTTCTTCGCGGAAGTTTTTTCCAATATTCAGAAAACTTTATTTGAAGACGAAAAGCCGGACGGGGATATCGTAACCACTATTGAGCCTCAAGTGCAAAATTTCCTTGAGAAGAAGCTCATGGAGGTCAGGGGGAAATATAATATTGATTCCATAGGAGGAATAATAATGAATCCGCAGGACGGCTCTATTTACGCCATGGGGGCAAAGCCGGATTTTAACCCGAATGATTTTTCAGAGGTCAAACAAGTTTCTATTTTTACAAATCCCCTCGTGGAAAATGTTTTGGAATTCGGGTCCGTGGTAAAACCTCTGGTTATGGCCTCAGCTTTAAACGAGGGAGTTCTGAATGCCGACACAAAATATAATGACAAAGGTGAAGTAACTGTCGAAAAGCATCAGATATTTAACTTTGATAAAAAAGGCAGGGGACCCGGGACTTCGATGCAGGACGTTCTCAACCAGTCCCTAAACACGGGAATGGTTTTCGTGGAACAAAAGCTAGGTAGGGTGAACCTGCGCAATTACCTGCTTTCCTTCGGCATTAAAGATAAAACCGGAATTGATTTGCCGAACGAGACGTCCGGGCTAGTCTCCAACATACTTACCAGTCCGAGGGAAATCGAATATGCTAACGCTGCGTTTGGCCAAGGAATTGCGCTTACCCCGATAGAGCTAACGCGGGCGCTCGCTTCGCTCGGAAACGGGGGTAACCTGGTAGTGCCTCACCTGGTCAAAAAAATAAAATATAATGATGGGACTTTTAAAAATATAACCTATACGACAGTCCCGACCAAAATATCAAAAGAGAGCTCGGAAGAAATAACCAGGATGTTGGTGACCGTAATGGACAAGGGGCTCAAGTCTGGATTGGAACATTTCAGCGTCGCGGTAAAGACAGGCACGGCGCAGGTTGCGGATAATACGAGCGGAGGCTATTATGAAGACAGACATACGCATTCGTTTATGGGATATTTTCCCGCCTACGATCCAAAATTCATTATTTTTCTTTATGCCGTGAATCCGAAAGGTGTGGAATATTCCGCCACCACCTGGACCGTTCCGTTTCTAGATATAACCAAATTTTTACTTAATTATTATAATATTCCACCTGACAGATAAGAAATGAATCCCGTTAGAGATTTCACAGTTTTTTATAATAAGTATTACAAAAAATAATTTTATGTTGCAAATTTTAATTGAAATTAATATAACTACGGAAATGCAAAGCATTTCCTATCTCTAACGGGATGAAAGCCACGCTAAAAAAAATAATAACTCATATTTTAAAAATAGAATCCAGGCTGGTGCTTCGCAAGTATAAGCCGAAGATTATCGCTATTACCGGCTCTGTCGGCAAAACTTCCACCAAGGACGCGGTTTACGCAGTTCTTTCGCAGATTTCTTACGTACGCAAAAGCGAAAAAAGTTTTAACAGCGAAATAGGCCTGCCTCTAACCATTCTCGGCGTGCCGAACGGATGGAGCAACCCGGCTGTATGGGCGGAAAATGTCTTGAGAGGATTGTGGCTTATCCTATGGCCGCATAAATATCCGAAGTGGCTGGTGCTTGAAGTAGGAGTCGGCAAGCCTAGCGACATGGAGGCTACCGCTTCTTGGTTAAAGACAGACGCGGTTATAATCACCGCCATAGGCGAGACACCGGTGCATATTGAGTTTTTTGAGTCGCGCAAGCAGATTATCGAAGAAAAATCCGAACTTATAAAAACTTTGAAAAAAGACGGAGTGCTTATTTTAAACGCTGATGACGAGGCGGTCCTCGAAATGAAATCCAAATCCAAAAACGTAACGGTTACCTACGGGTTTTCGGAAGGCGCGGATGTGTTCGGCTCCGGCGACAGCATTTCGTACGATGAATATGGCGAGCCCGAAGGCGTAATCTTCAGGGCGGATAACGACGGGAAAAGCTTGCCGGTTGTCATAGAGGGCGTCTTCGGGAGAAGTCATGTTTACGCGTCCTTGGCTACCTTGGCTCTTTCTGCCGGCTTAAAGTTCAATATGATCCGCGCCGTGGAATCTCTGAAAAATTACGATGTTCCGCCCGGCCGGATGCGGCTCCTCAAAGGCGTAAAGGAAACTCTTATTATTGACGATACGTACAATTCCTCACCGATCGCCTGTGAGTCCGCGCTCAAAACTTTGGGAGAAATAAAATATCAAAAGGAAGGGCAGGGAAGAAAAATAGCAATTTTAGGCGACATGCTGGAGCTCGGTAAGCACACTCATGATGCTCATAGGAACATAGGAAAAATCACGGAAGAAAACGCGGATTTTTTGATAATCGTAGGCCCAAGAGCGAAAGCCATAAAGGAAGGTGCTATAGAAGCGGGGATGAGGACTGAAATTCCGGAGTTCTTGAATTCTTATGAAGCGGCGGATTTTATAAAATCTTTTATAGAGAAAGGAGACATTATATTAGTAAAAGGCTCGCAGGGGATGCGCATGGAGCGGATTGCGGAAGCCCTACTTCTTGACCGAAAAAATAAATCAAAGCTTCTTGTCCGTCAGGATATAGAGTGGCTCAACAAGGCATAGAGATACTGGTAAAAATCCGTGGAATATTCCAGCCATAAATGAATTGACGCCGAAACGTCAATTTTGTTGGTTAGGAGGGGGATGCCTATTAAAAGTATGAGCATGTTGCCCAAAAATATAATTACCAAGGAAAAAATATATCCCTCCTCCACAATATCCGGCTGGCGGATTTTTAGGGTGCTGTAAGTCAGAGTCACGTGGAAGGCATACATCATTCCTATCACGAAGTAGAACCATAACACATAAGAAGACCAGTCCCAAAAATAATTTCCCGCCATAAAAATAAGCACCGTCAGTACCACATACAGCGGGAAAAAATACGGGGCGAGGGAAGTCAGGAAATTCGATTTAGTTATGAGTACATGTCCACTGTCCGCGGTTACCTTGAACTTTTTCAATTTTCCGCCAAAGCCTACGGACCATACCGCGTGCGTGAGTTCGTGCCCGAGGACGTACATCCATCTAGGCTCGGGTAAAAAAATAAATATCAGCGTCCAGGTCGCCGCTCCGGCAAGCGTCATCATCCATATCATTTGCGCCGAGCCCGTGCTTAGAGTTACCCAGTACAAGGCTACCAAAGCTCCTGCGCAAAAAGGTAAGAGTAAAAATGCGAGCAGTATCTTGGAAATCTTTAAGAGAATTTTCATAAGTATCGTCCCTCGTTTTATTTTAGAAGTATAACAAGTATAGGTTTGTACGCATACTGAAAATAATAGAATTGACAGTAATTTCATAAAATTGTAATGTATTTTTGAAGGAGACTGAAACGTATGGTCAGCATCCGGGTTGTTCTTCATACCAACAATTCCCACAAGTGTGAGGATACCGCCAGGCTTTTGGAGGCCTTGGAAAAGTTCGAGATGCCCTATTTCGTCGAGTTCGAAAATTCGGATAGGGCGAACCGCTGGAAAACGGAAGCCGACTTTGGTGATCGTAAAAAAGCGGGCTGTGCCCCAATGTATGTCGTGGGCGATGACGACCACGCGACGTGGGGGGCTTCCGAGCCCAGCGTCGAAGTCGTCGACGAGGGAATCGACGAACGGAACATGCAGATAGCGAAGGCGGTACTGAAAACCTACCTGCCTGCATCTGCCTAGTTCTCCGGGGTTGCGTCCCCGCCGGTGAAGCGACCGGCGGGATGGCGAACATGAGCTCTTTTTTATACAATTTGATTTTTCTTTGGCGTGTTTATACCGCCTCCGCGTCCTCAACTGCTCTGCATTTGAGGCGTTGTTTGTTGTGGAGAGTTTTTAATTTTTACGTGTGACCGAAGTGGCTATGAATTGGAACCTGATTTTTAATCAAACAAGGGGATTCATGCAAAAAACCAAGGCAGTATAATCTTTCCTTTTTCACACTTTAATGGTAAACATATTAATGAAGGAGACTCGTATGAAACGGAAACGAGTTTATAAGTTCATTATGAGAAGTCCTCTTGTCGAGGGATGGACTTGGGGACTGAGGCCGCTTGTTTTCGCGGCTCATCTGGTGTCTGTTGTTGCGGTCGGATCGTGCTGGCTGGAGAAGACGTCACTAGGAACCGCAGGGTTCCTGGTAGGGTTCTCGGCTCTCCTCATCGTAGTGGGACGCGTTGCAGGCTTCCGCAATAATAATGCTCCTGTCTGCAATGAGTGCATAGAGTTGATGGTTCCTGGCTATCGAGGCTGGAAATGCCTCAACGACGACAGCGGGGAATCACCAAGCTCCTAGGTCGATACCCACAAGCGGAGTAATCTCTCCCGCCGGTGACACAAGCGGTCAGGTAGAGGTTCTCAATCCATCGCTGGTACAAGGGGGTCGCTGACTCCCCGAGCCAGCGATTTCCATTTTATAATGAATTATTTAAATTTTTACGCGTGACTCTAGACAGGGAAGTAAATTTATGTCAAGATAAGTTTGAAGGAGGTGCCCATGACACAGGCCTTGGACTTGTGGCTCGGGACACAGCGAGTGCTCCGAGGTGAGCATCTGTCGGCGGTTCAGGGAGTGCCGCCATTATCCGGCCGGAGAGTTCCGGCTACGACTTCCTCTTCGGGCATGGGTCTGCAACCCTCCCGAAGGCAAGGGCAACAGGCCCTGAAGAAAAGCGATCAGCTGGCTTGGGGCGCACGATGTCGTCGCGTCCAACCAGTTTTTTTTATTTAGAAAAACCTAAATGATTGGAACAGGTGCTCTCACAAAACGCGCAAAGGGGGTAAACTGCTTTATTTGTGAACGTTTTGTGACACAAGTAAGAGGGAATTGGAATCATGTTTATATCCCTAGAAGGGGAACAAAATCGCAAACAGAGCAATTGCTAGTAGAATAGAAATTGTTATATTGAGAGATTTTGCAACGATCTCATGCCTTTCGAAAAATTCATTTCTTAGAAATAGTTTGTTGATGTAAAAACTGCAAATATAAATTGAAAGCCCAAACCAAATAGGTAATAAAATAAAAAAAGCAGAGCTAAAGAGCTCGAATGCATCCATTTTTACATCGTATACCGACCACAACAACAGTGCTGAAATAATTATATATGCCGATGCGACTATCTCCTTTTTTGACAAATTTCTATTCATAGCTTAAGTATAGCAAATCTAAGCGTGACCCGAGGTGGTCATGAATTGGAATCAGATTTTGTATCAATTAAAAATTCCCTACTTAAATAAAAAACTCGTCGGTGGGGTGCCGACGAGGTGAAACTAGCTATTGTTCCGGCTGAGAACTATGTCTGCGGGGCGGCGGACTCAACGCTCGGAGGCTTGTGGGCCTCCAAGAATTCTGCGTACGTCATGGGGTCGCCGATCACTTCAGTGGTATCGCGTGTTGCACTGTACCGAGCTGGATAGATCGTGACCGCGAAGTAGGACCAGTCTCCTCCCGCGAGAAGCTCTTTCGTGCCGTGGACCCAGGCGCAGCTAACGACCCAGGTCAGTTTGTCGCTCTTTTGAAGCACGTACCTATGTGTGCGGCTGAGAAAGAGATTTCCTGTACCTCGAACTACGAATCCCGTGGTTGCCATAGGCGATTTGCCTTTCTTGGTATCCCCGAAATACTTAGGAACAATAGCTAAAAATATTGTAATATAAAATTATCTCTGTGTCAAATTTTGTGACCCTACCAGGAACCGCGAGTACGCTTTCGGTCATGAGAGTATTGAGTGCTACGCACACATGGTTTACGTGAGCCACAATAATTTGCTCGTCGTCACTCGCAAATTTTCCAGCCCCGGACTCAGCTATTTTTCTGTTGAAAAATTATGCTTCCGTCTTCACAAATTTTTTCACGAGCAAAGCAGTTTGCTCTCTCAGAAGATTTGTGATCTAATTATATCCTTTGCGCGAAATTATTTCGAGAACCAAAGCAACTAATCGCACGCTCCGCGTGCCTCCTTTCTCGAAATCAATTACTACGCTCTACTAATGTGGTAACTCAATGAACTCCGCTCGGTTACGGATATTTTTCTGTTGAAAAATTCCGCTACCCCGACTCGGCTCGTCAGCCTCCGTCTCTGAAATGCTCCGCATTTCAGCTCATCCGCCGTTAACCATGCATTCATTGTCTCGCGGGGGAATTCTTGGATTTTTGGAATGGACGGCGGATGAGGGGTATAATGTATTATAAAACAATATTGTTAATAAAGACAATCGGAATTATAATCAAACTGTGAATAACTCAAAAAAACTGGGGCAAAATATGAAACGAATTCGTTTATCCAAGCAAATGACGCAAGGCGACATTTGCCGAAAATTGGGTGTTGATAGAGCGTATATAAGCAATGTTGAAAGTGGCAATAAAAACCCCACACTTTCAACCATTACTAAATTAGCAAAAGCGCTTGGTGTTTCTGTTGAAGATTTAGTAAAATAATACTATTGAAACATAAGAGGAATATTAACAAACACGGGAAAGGAAAATTTTCATAATGATAAAATAAATTTGTAAAATGAAAAAATATTTTAATATAATTTTATTTACTGGAATACTCACTATTTTATTTGCCGTTTCGGTTCCCAAAGTTACCCATGCGGCTTTTTTCGAGCGCCCATCGTTTGACAGCCTTGTGCCTTGCGGCAACACTTCTGGAACTCCCGAAGAAATGCAGCCCTGCCAACCCTGTCATTTTCCAATTCTTATTCAAAGAGTCATAGAGTTCAGCCTATACTTAGCGACATTCTTCCTTATCCTTTCTCTCGCGGTTTCCGGCATCATGCTCGCCGCGGCTTCCATAGACCAGCGCCTGATCGCCAAAGGCAAACATCTGGCGCGGATCAGCATAACAGGATTTTTGCTCTGCTCCGGATGCTATATTATCGTTAATCTTGTTTTTTGGGTTTCGGGTGCACCTGAGGACATCAGTATGGCGACCTGGGGCAATTTCCGATGCAACGCACCCCAGATCCTTCCGCCGTCGGTGCCGGAAACTAAAAAGCTCCTGGCGCTAGATGTCGAATGCGAAGCTGGTTCTACTGATACTTTGGTTTTGGCAACCGAAGCAACGGAAGATAACCCTAGCGCATATACCCTCAAGGCTGTCGCGACTTTCGAATATACAGACGATAGCGGGATGAAAACTCAGGGTAAGGAAGACGTAACTCAAGAAGCGAACTGGACGGTCGCTGATGAGACTATTGCGAAAGTGAACCAAGGGAATGTGCAGGCGATTGGCGGGGGCAACACACCTGTCAACGTAAGCTATTTTCCTCCGGCACAACAAGAAAAGAAAACCTCAGGCTTAGACGTATATGTCAATTCCTGCCCGACCAATCAAGAGAAACCCTCCGAGGGCACCTGTACGGCATGTGGGAAAAAGACATCCGGTAAATGCGAGTTAGTCAAGGGGAATGCCGATGCTGAATTTATTTATATAATAGCAAGGGCAGAAAGCCATGGAGCACCATGTGACGCTCCTACACCATGGAAAAAAAATGACTTGACGCAACTTTCCGCTTTTAAAAATCTTGTTAACCAAATGTCGCAAGGATTAAACCTTCTTCCTTCTATAGGCAGTACACCGCTTAGCTTGCGGTTTGCAATGTATAGATCCGACAAAATATATCCCAAAGAAGTAGAAAACGGAGGTCAAGCCATTCTTTTAGAAGAATGCAGCAGCTCAATACCGAATTTTCAAAATGTTAAAGCAGTTATGGCGGGATTTGTTGAACATACTGATTTTCCGGAAAAAGGAGGACGCGCTTTTTCAGATACAAGTATTAGTGCAAGTGCTGCGTATTGTGATTCTATGGATGCACCTATGGCTGGTTTTTTACCTATGGAGGTTTTTGCTCATGAGCAAATAGGTCACCAATTTGCGGGATTAGATGATGAATACTTTAGATCCTTAACTATTTGGCCTTTCCGGGACAGAAAAATAACACAAAATTGTACCGCTGACCCCGATGGTAAAAAATGGAAGCATCTTGGAGGTGGAAGCTATGAAGAATGTACAGTATCAAAGGGACTGTACCGTTCTTCTGAATTAAGCATTATGAACCATGGTTCCGACTTTTCTGATGTCCAAAAAGCAATAATTTACTCCCGCGTTATAAATTTTCCCAACCCAAGAAACAGTATGGATGAAACAATCCCTGATTACATGTTACCGAAATAAATATAAAAGAATTATGAAAAAAGTGTTAAAACATCAAAAATTCATAAAAGGGCTAATGATTTCACTTCTTTTTTTAGAAATCCCTGCTATGGTAATGGCACAAGATCGGAACTTAACCACTAATGATTACGAAAGAACCGACAGAACCGTTGAGGCTAGAATATATAAAATTGACAATGGATACACTATAAAGTTGTTAACGGTTAGGTTGCTACCTTACCCATTTAGCAGGGATGAAACACTGAAAGGTAAAAGATATAACGGGAATGTTAAATCTTTTTTGGGTAAAACTCTTGGCTATTTCCCCGCAGATGAAATGGTTATAATCAGGTGCAGGGAAGAATTTCAGGATGACGGCACCATAATCGGCGGATGCGAAGAAGTTCCCGAAGGCGATTTGCTTCTCTATATGCCGTATTTTAACAACGGCAAATATGCCGACATTTACAACCCGGATAATAAAAAAATATTAACGATCGATTTGTCTGCAAAAGCGACCTGTAATGAAAATAATAGATGCGACACCCCTGTAGAAGATAGCTTGAATTGTTCTATGGATTGTCGGAATAGGGAACCCGCCATGGGCTATTCTAACAGTCAAAATAATGAAGGTGTTTTTGTCCAGTCTTCGCAACAAACAAATGCATCCGAAGAAACAGAGAAACAAACTCCTTGGTATAAAAATATTTATGTCTGGATTGGTGTTGCTCTTAGTGTATTGATTTTCATAATTTTTAAAATTAAAAGAAAAGAAAAGACGGATGATTATTATATACGAGGTTAGTTCCAATAATTCCAAAGTAAGATTAGTCGTTGATAATTTAAAGAGTTCTGTTATTATTTAAGTATGGTTACCAAAGAAAGCATGGGTTCTGGTAAATCCCCTGTAAGAAAGGATTTCCGAAAAGAGGCTTCTCCTTCTGAAGCTGTGCCCGTTAGTGAAAAATTTTTAATAGAGCTTTTCTCTTCGTCGGAATTTTTGTCTCTCTTGGCTCAAACGAGAAAAAAGATGGAACAACATGGCGGAGAATTCGGGTTCGGAATAGTTAAAGATTTGGAATCGGACTCGGTTTATCTTACAAACATAGCAACTTCTATATACATTGAGGACACAGATAGTACTCCCCTAAATATCGCTATTGATAAGTTGAAACTCAGATTAAGGAAAAAAGCTCCGAATAAGAAATTAATAATTGTTGGGGGTTTGCATTTTCATTCGGATACCGATCCTGATCCTATTATTATTCCATCGTCAATGATTCCGTTCTCCTCAGAGTCCTTCGAAGGCGATTTAAGAGGAGCCCAGACGAGGAGAGAAATGAACGAGAAAGAAACAAAGTTCAATTTCCCAACAATTGAGATGATTGCTGTTATGACTGCTGACGGTGAGATTAAAATACTTGTTTATCAAGAATCTTTTGGCCATAGCCCCCTGGCTTTGCCGAACATACGGCATGAAATCGGAGAAAGTTTTTATCCAGAAGACATACATAGCCAGGAAGAGGTGCTGGATTTACTCATACATTACCAATACAAAGTAGCTATTGTTCGCACAGTGAAAGGCAAGTTTGATGAACAAGCATTAAAAACGCTTGCGACTTTTGCCTTTACCCCAAAGAAAGTAGAAAATAAAGTTTAATATAAAAATATATGCTGGAAAGACTTTGGAAAAATAAACACGCAAGGGCGGTTGATGACGCTCTTCTTAAAAAGAAAGTATTTCGCGGCAATGTTGCAATACCCTCAATATCTGATGATTCAGCTGAAGAATTAAGTTCGGATTTGGAACATAGTGTAGAACACAATATGGAAATGTTTTTAGGTCAAATGGTTTCAGGAGAAGGAGAAGAAATACCTGTTATAACCCGAAGAGCCGAAGATGGGAAAATTAGCCAAGAAATGGTTGCTCATGCAGAGGCAGATTATGAAACTGGTGAGATTATTAAATTTACCGGAAAAGGTCTAGATAATCCTAAGCGCGAGGCAAAGGTGACTTTCTATTTAGCTCTTGGGCCTTACGACACACCAGAAATAGCCTTTAGAGAACAGTTCAACAGGAGAGGAAAAGGATATATGAGTTTTTTTATTTACCCCATAGAGTGGGAGTTCCAGCGTAATTGGCCCCAATTATCTGAAAAAGCAAAGCGGGTACTTGAGGCTTCGGTGAAGCGATACAATTCAAAAAGTGGTGCCAGGTCTCCTGACCCACGATATTTTAAGGGTTAGCCCTTTGCTTTTTGCCCAACGGTGGTATAATGGAGTGGTCGAATTATTAAATTAAAATTTAAATTAAAAAATATGAGTCCTGAAAGATCAAAAAGACCAGAGGTTCCTAGGGTACCTCCTCAAACTTTAGAAGAAGCCAATAAAGATTCTGACAGGGAAGAGACCGCGCGCCTAAGAAACAGAGCTTTAGAAACAGACCCGGAGCTTATGAATCTTAGCAATATTGTATCGCTTGCGGCTAGTAGCGGTGACTCAAGCCTTGAAGGATATAAAAAAGCGCTAGAGGACGCTTTTGTAAGGAAAGGTCTTTAATTATCGGCACAAACGAAAAACAAAACCGCTTTAAGCGGTTTTGTTTTTATATTTTATAAGTTTACTGATTTTTTGTTATAATCTATTTATGTCTCTTGATCAAAATGCATCCCAAAACCCAACTCTCGAAGAAAACTCTATTCCTACGAGCCCCCAAGAGCCTACCGAGTCTGCCTCTGAAAACACAGCATATTCTGAACCTACCATTACACCCCTTGAGGCCCTAGAAAGCTCACCAAGCGACTTTTCAGCGAAAAGTATTGATATACCACCTTCCGATTTTACCATTACAGAAGCAGAAAACAAGCCGAAACCCGAAGAAAATCAAGCTCAAAATGAACCTATCTCTGAACCCCAGCCAGAAGCTGATCAGCCCACGACTGAAGTTTCTGAACCTGTGAAAGCTCCTAAACCCCAAACGGCTCAAATACCACCAAATGAGCCGTTAGAAACTGAACCCGAACAGTCAAAAGAAGAACTAGCTGAAACCAAAACTCCCGAACCAGAAGAAAAAGAAGAACCAAAGGAAAAACCTAAAATTTCATATCTCAAATCCCAAAAATGGGTAGAACTTCTCGTTTTAGCCCGAAACGCTATCCAATTCCGAAAGCGAAAAAAATTGGATCGAGTTATGTCTTTATTCCTGCAACACTCCAAAATCACAAATGATGAAGTAGAAAAGTTTTTGCATGTGTCTGATGCAACAGCTACCAGATATCTCTCACTACTAGAGAAGGAAGGAAGAATAAAACAAAACGGAAAAACCGGAAAAGGAGTTTCGTATTCTCGAATTTAAATATTTAAAAATTTCAAGGGAGCGAATTTGCGCGCGAATGGGTGGGGTAGCCCCGACGCAAGGTCGGGGCTGGGGCAAGCACGATGTATTTGTGCCTCGGGCATTTCCGCTAGACCCGTTAGAACAAAAAGTCAACTAAAAGAGATGGATTTTTTCCACACATAAGCAAAAAGAAATCGTAGAAATTTTCTAGCAACGGCAATTAGACAAGTGAAGTAATGTTTTCCTCTCTCTCGCATCTTTTGGTAATATTCACGATAGATCGCATTGTGCTGTTTTAATCCCCATGCCATTTGAAACAAAAGTTTTCGGAAATGCGGATTGCCTCGTTTCGATATTCTTTCTCTGCCTTTCCACGCTCCGCTTCTTCTGGCGGCGACATCCAGACCAGTAAAGGCGACAAGTTTGTCTTTGTCTGTAAACTCATGTCCATCAAGAAGTGAAAGAACTTTTGCAACACCAGTTTGAGAAACACCGCGAACCGCATTTGAAATTTCAATCGCTTCTTTCGGCGCATGATCGTGGATGTACGTTTCAAATTCATCAATCTGTTTTGCAATTGATTTGATTGCTTTTTCTAATTGAGAAAGGTTAACTTTCACACCAAGCAATACTCCTGTTTCTTTTAACTGCTTTACATGCGCTTTAAGTTGTTGCTGGTAATGATCGAGCTTGCCGACGGATGCAACAATCTTTTTGAGTGCCAGGCTTTGTTTTGTGCCTTTAAATCTCCTTAAATTCGGTTCCATGAGTCCAATACGAGCTAGCCTGACAGCGTCTACACTGTCATCTTTGCTGTTCCTGACTGATGCTCGTTGGTATTGTTTGGTGATGAGCGGGTTAATTACATTGACTGTAAAACCTGCCTCCGCCACCATGAGTGCGCACCGGAGATGATAATCTCCGGTGGATTCAATCACACATGGAACAGTTGTGGCTGTCCTGTCTTCTTTCAAAGATGCGAGCAACAAATCAATCCCATTCTCACTGTTGGCACACGACTTCACAACAGCCGAGTGGTCAACTCGGAGCGTTGCAAACGAAAGACTTGCTTTTGAAACATCGATCCCAATACTTGAAACAAGTGATGTGTTCATACAAAATATAGTTAGCTAATAATGTGCAGAGTGTGGAAAGTAGCCTAATTGGTTATTGACACTCGGTGGTGTAACCCGTTAGTGACTTTTTCACTCTGATCTCTGGGCGCGAAGAATTCTAGCGGAGACGCGCGAGGCGTAGGGTGTCGAATTTGACTT